>CAZHIV010000474.1:0-4807 GCA_964532675.1 uncultured Planctomycetaceae bacterium | reverse complement strand
TCATCCAGCTCGTTCTCAAGGAAGATCAAGTAGTGATCGGCCAACGAGTGGTTGGGCGTGCCGCGGAGCTCGATGTACTCATCTCGCTGATCGTTGGCCTGCCCGCCGGGGTTGAAAAAAATTTCGTTGATATAGAGCTCGGCCGCGACGGGTCCGCACGCGGCGGCGACCATCGTGACCGCCCAGGCCGCCCTCAGCGGCCACTGCATCGAGCTAGGCATGTTGTCGGTTCTCGCATCGAGAGTGAAGGGATCGGAGGCAGGCGCAGCCTGCCAGACTTCTTCGCGCCGGCCATCTTCCACAGCCGCGTTAAGAACGAGTTAAGCGCCGGTTAAAACTCGCTGGCCCGCATTTTTCATCGGCGCGCCATTCGATACGATGCGGACTCGTTCATGCGCCGGATCACGACCGTTCACTGATGGAGAAGTGCGATGCGGATAAACGGCAGGCGTTCGTGCGGGTTTAGCCGTGTAGCGACACGTAAACGAGTTTCTCCGAAGCTCGCAGCCACGTCTCGCAGCGACGCGGCGGCGACCTCCCGGCACGGTTTCACTTTGGTCGAGCTGTTGGTGGTGATTGCAATCATCGGAATTCTGGTGGCGCTGCTGTTGCCGGCGATCCAAGCGGCGCGGGAAGCGGCGCGGCGCTCGGCCTGCACCAACAATCTCAAGCAGATCACGCTCGCGCTGCTGAACTATCACGATACGGCGGGCGAGTTTCCCCGCGGCGCCTACACGGCGCTCTCGGGCACGTTCGATGAAGACGGCCTGGGGTGGGCGACCAAGATTCTTTCGCAGATCGAGGAGCAGGCGGTTTACGATCGCCTCCGCGAAAACGACATTCCCGGCTACGAGGACGATCCGTGGAAGCCGTATATTTTCCGCATTGCCCATCAAAACGCCTTGCGGCCGATCGCCGGGGGCGAGACCGTGATTTCAGTATTTCGCTGCCCCTCGGTCGCTTTGCCGGACCACGCGCCGGCCGCCGGTTACTACGGCAGCGCGTCGAGCGCGGAAATCACCAATACGGGCTACGCCACAAGCCACTACAAGGGCTCGCGCGGATACTGCGATCGCGGCATGTTCTGGCGCACGGCCGAGGGTTACAAGCTGCAAACGTGCGCCCACGTTGATATCAACGGCGACGGCGTGCTGGACGAAGCGGACTTCGCCGTGAAGCAGCGCTACACGCGGGTTCGCATCCAGGACGTGCTGGACGGCACCAGCAAGACGATCGCCGTCGGTGAAGCCGCGTATTTCGAATCGGCGGGAAGCTTTCCCATCTGGATGGGAACCTACACGGAAGACGGCAGCATTCTGTTCAAGACGCAGGACGTCATCAACTGCAACCTGGGCGGCCCGCGCGCGTTTCCGCTCTCGCAGGAGGAGCTGAGCCAACTGCCTTCCGGGAGCGGCTCGGACGACTGTGCCTATGGCTGGCACGCCGGGGGAGTGTTGTTCGGATTTGTCGACGGCTCGGTGCAGACGTTGTCCGAGAGCCTCGACCTCCGCGTTTTTGCCCTCTTGGGGGATCGGCTCGATGGGGAGGTAGTAGGTGGCTTCGATTGACGTGGACGGTCGTACCCGGCGATTCGCCGTTTTGGCGGTCTCCGCCAGGCATCGCGCGGCGTTGCTGGCCATCGGTATCGCGCTGGGCGCGTCGCTTGTCGGCTGCCGTCCGTCGGGTCCGGAGCTCGCGCCGGTGCGGGGCTCCGTGACAATCGACGGCCGTCCGCTGCGCAGCGGACGCGTGATGTTCGCGCCCATCGCCTCGGGCGAAATCCGCGAAGCGGGCAAGCCGGCGTTCGGCACGCTTCAGCCGGACGGCAGCTACGTTTTGACGACCTTCCGCGACCAGGACGGGGCGGTAGTCGGCGAGCACTGGATTACCATCTTCGGCCCCGCAAAGGAGCCATCGGCGGGCGGCGACGAGGACGGCCCCGCCATGCCGAAGTTCCATCGCTTCGTCGTCCGACAGAAGCAGTCAATTGTTGGCGGACAGCAGAACCGGGTCGACATCCAACTCAAAGCGGGCGAGATTGCCCGCTTCGCAGCCCAGAAATAAGGCTTGGCGGGACGGGCCCAGGTCCGACAACTGTTCGTCGTCGCGCAGCGGTCAGAACGTGGCCCGCCCGCGACTAGCGACCACGACGCCGCACAACACCGGCGACGCCGGCCATAATCATCAGCGACAGGCAGCCCGGCTCCGGAACGAAATTGCCCGGCGAACCGACCTGGCTGCCATCAACGGACAGGTACGCGCCCAGGACGCCCGCTTGAGAGTGTTCCATGTTGAGGGACGACGGGTTGTAGAACCAGGTCTGGCCGCTCGTATTGGTGCCGGTGTAGGACTTGGAATCGAGCAGGTTGGCGCCGGCCGTATTGCCGTCGTAGATGTTGACCTCGTCGCCGCCGCCGCTCAAACCGTGGCCGCCGCCGCCGTCGGCGTCGCCGACGAGGATGTAGCCGACTTGATAAGCGCCGTTGGTGCCCCAGAAACTGTCGAACGCGGCGAGCGCATCGCTCGGATCAAACGGCGGCGGAAAATCCGCACCCGGAAAGTCGTCCTGCCAGCTCACCAGATAAACGGCCGACTCGCCCGGCGCGAGGCTCGTAATGCCGGCCAGTTGAGCGTTTTCCGTCGGATCGGCATGGTCATCGTCGTAGTAGAAGCTGCTGGGGTCAATGGTGGCGCCGCTGATGTTGGTCAGTTCGAACCAATCGGGCGTCGTGCTGCCGCTGCCGCGCTGCCAGATCTCGGTAACGAGAACGTCGGCTTGGGCGCGCGAGGCACCCATTCCGATCGCGGCGGCCAGGCCGGCGAGCAACGCCAGCGAAGACCTCAAGCCAAAGTTGCGAAAGCTCATCAACATTCTCCTTCGTTTGTTTGATCCGTGGAACAACGGTCTTGTCTGGCGAACAGGCGACCGCGTCGGACGCTCGCTTCGCGATGCCGGCCAGCAAGGCCCAGATCATCGGGGCTGATCGTTAACACCGTATGAATGGACCGTCAAAACTTCGAGAAGTTTGCCAGCTCGCCGCGCCGTGGCGGTGGGACGGGCAAAAAAGAAGGCGGCCGCGTGAGTGAACACGCGGCCGCCCATGTTTGCCTGAGGTTCGACTAGAGTTGCGGTGTCATTCGAGGCAAACGCAGAAACGGAATGGGTTTTTCGCCCGTCCGTGTCGGACGCCAGG
Source organism: uncultured Planctomycetaceae bacterium (assembly GCA_964532675.1). Lineage (GTDB taxonomy): Bacteria > Planctomycetota > Planctomycetia > Pirellulales > Lacipirellulaceae > JABDGM01. The sequence goes on along the minus strand of CAZHIV010000474.1, from coordinate 1,613 downwards.
ATGATGGCAGGCCAATGTTAAGTTCGTATGAGCCACCGATCAAAAGCAGGTTACGTTTCTCGGGGGGCCGGGCGAGGCCGCAACGACAGGCCTGCGGGCGGAAACTGTCTCCGTTCACGGGCGTAAGGCCGCCTGCGGGCCCCGACGCTTTGTGGTAAACTCGTGTGCAAACGCCCCGAGACCCGACTTTAGGGAGTTCGCCGCTATGAAACGCTTGGATCGCCGCCGATTCTTGGGTGCGACGGCCGGAGCCGCCGCCGCATTGGGAACCAGCCAAATTCTGCGGGCCGATGGGCCGGCGGTCGACGCGGCGGCCGCCGGGTCGGCAGCGGAATCTTCGCCGCCGCCGGCACCGCCGATCGTCGAGCTGGGCCGCACCGGCATCAAGATGTCTCGCCTCGGCCAGGGCACCGGGGTAAAGGGAGGCGACCGCCAATCGGATCAAACGCGGATGGGGTTCGCCAAGCTCGTCGACCTGATGCACCACGCGTACGACCGCGGCGTGCGCTTCTTCGACCTGGCCGACCTGTACGGCACGCACGTGTACTTCCGCGAGGCGCTGAAAGGCATGGATCGCGATAAGCTGGCGATCCTTACCAAGGTGTGGTGGCGATACGACGGGCCGGAGGACCAGACCAACCTGCCCGAGCGCAGGCAGATGGCCAGGACGGCGCTAGAGCGATTTCGCCACGAGCTGACGACCGACTACATCGACATCGTGCTATTACACTGCCTCATGCGGCCGGGCTGGGACAAGCAGATGCAGCCGTACATGGACGTGCTGAGCGAAGAGAAGACGAAGGGGACCATCCGCGCCCTGGGCTGCTCGTGCCACGACCTGCGGGCGCTCAAGACGGCGGCCGCCGCGCCGTGGGTCGACGTAATCCTCGCGCGGATCAACATGAAGGGCGGCAAGGAGGTGATGATGGACGGCTCGCGCGAGGAGGTCGAGGCCGTGCTGCGGACCGCCAGGCAAAACGGCAAGGCCATCATCGGCATGAAGATTTTCGGCGAAGGCCGCCTCGTCGACCAGCGCGAGGCCTGCATGAAGTACGCCCAGCAGCTCGGCCTATTGGACGCGATGACCATCGGCTTCCACTCGCCGGAGCAAATTGACGAGGTGCTCCGCCTGATGCACCAGTACCCGGCGAAGCCGGTGGCGTGACCAATCGGCCGGAAAATACCGCCGGCTAAAATAGCTCTTCGATCTTCCGAGCACCGTGCAGCACACGCACCAAACCAATTCCCATTTTGCGTGGCTCGTAGAAGATTAGATATTTGCCGTGGGTAAAGCGGCGGAGGCCGGGGCGGATTTGATCGACGGCTTCGCCCATGTACGGCTGCTTCGCCAATAGCAACAGCTTTTCCTCGATCCCGTCAAGCCAGTGAGCGGCCGCGCTTGGATTATCGCGAGCGATGTATTCCGCGATCGCAAGCAGGTCTTCCTCGGCTTGGCGAAAGCGATCGACGCGCGCCATGGACTACCGCCCTGACTCGTGCTTTATAGCTAGTCGGCGCTGCAACTCCGCTTTTATGGCGGCCATGTCTAGCGGTTCGAATCCGGCAGGATCGGAGTAGGCTTCTTCAACTCTTTCCCGGATGTAGTCGTCGTC
>CAZHIV010000473.1:0-4853 GCA_964532675.1 uncultured Planctomycetaceae bacterium | reverse complement strand
AACACATCCGGCGTGGCCGCCGGCGCCAAACCTGTCCCTACCATTGTCCGACGATCACATGAAAACTCGCCTCTTCCTTGGCGCCCGGCATGCCGAGTTCGACTTCGGGTCCCGTCGCCGTGACCGCGACGTACGACCGCGGGGGCAACGCCAGCGCCGGCCGGCCTGCCAAGCCGGCCAGTTCCGCCACCGCTTCGTTCATCAGGTTCGCCTCGAGGCGGGACTCGCCGGACTGGTTCCCAAACCGGCCGCCGAAACTTCTCCACTGGCGCCGCTGCATCACTGAGTAGTGCGAGTCGTCGCCCGACAACGCCGCGGGCGGCTCCGGTGCGTTCTCCACGACGAGCTCCCGGAAACGCCTGATGGCATCGCGATGCTCGATGCGGTCTAAAAAAGCGACCTCGCTGGTCGCCAGTTTTTCGCCGGCCCATAACTCGCCCGCCTGATCCACGACAAGCACCGACTCGATGGCCGCGCCCAGCTCGTTGGTGGCCCGCAGCTTCCCGCCACCCGCGGCGAGCTCCAGCCGATGTGGCGTTCGGCGAGATCGGATCGTGAGGTATTGCGTCGGCGTGCGCGAGCGCAGCCAACCGCGCGCCAGCTTCGCTTCGTCGCCTTCCCAAATCATATCGCGCGCACCGCCAAGGTTCGTTTGGATGCTTGCCGCGTTCCAGGCTGGATGGATCGGGTAAATCACTAAATCGGCCGGCATGGTAAGGCCCTCTCCAGGAGCCAGCCCGGAATAGTACGACAACCATGCCCAGCAGGCGGCTTCGCCGCTGCGCTGATCGAGCGCCGTGAAGCTGCGCACTCGTATCGTCGTTCCAAAGCCATCGGATAGGATCGCGTACGCGAACAGCGCGGCCGTCATCAGCGCGGCCGCCAAGGGGACGGTCAGCACCAGCAAGTGCAGCCGGCGCCATCGCTTCAATAGCCAGTAGTTCACCGGTCCGATTAGTAGCACAAACAGCGTAATGAGGATGCGAAACTCGGTTACCGGCGCCAATCCCACGCCGGGCACCAACAAGCTCGCAAAGTCGCGATTGATATCGTCGGGCGCCAGGCCGTGACGGGCGACCCACTTGTCGGTCGAGCGCAGGGCCGTCGCCAGCCCGCGTGGCATCCACCCGTTCGACCCGTCGGCCGCCGTCGTGTCGGTGGTGGTTGATTGCGAGCCCGGCAGAACTAACGCGACGTCGCTCGACTCGCGAAACGCTCGCACGCGGCCGAGTCCCAGCCGCTGCTCCACGAACCACCGGCTCGATTCGCGCGGCCAGCGCCGTCCCTCGTTATCTTCCTCCACCGACTCGAACTGCTGATCGGTGACGACGAAATTCGGATCGACTTGGAGTTGTGCGATCACTTCTGGATCGCGCACCACGCGGCTGCTGCCCGTCGTGATGTCGAGAAACGTCACCACCTGCCCCTCGCGAATTCCGCGGCGGAACCGCACGGGCTGCCAGCCTGCGTCGAACGAATCCTCAGTCGACTCGCTGGCCCCCTCCGCTTGGTCTCCCCGTCGAACGGCATCGGCGATCGATGACCTCAGTCCGAGGAACTCGGACAAATCTCCAATCTCCTGAAACTCGTCGCCGATCTGGTCGACCCAGAGCTGTCCCCCGGCGCGCAGCCAGCGCTCAATCGCCTCGGACGCGGCCGGATTCACCTGCGACAAGACCTTCAATTCGCCCCACGACAGCGCTATGACGTCGAAGCACGTATAGTCGATCCACCTTCCAGGAAACTCGGCAATCCCGAGCGACAAGGCTTCGAACTCGAACGTGTTCGGCGCCATGAGATCACGCTGGCCTCCCATTCCGCCACGTGCCGGGAACGATCCGACCAGAAACGAAAAGCCCGCCGGCGCGCCAAAATTCGCGCCGAACCGGTTGATCGTTTCCTCCGCGCTGAGCGAGAGGTCCTTGTCCTTAGTGCCGTCGATCCAAACCTCCCACCAGAAGAGCTGGGACTGATACTGCGGCACGGCGATGATCGTCGTCGCGCTGGTGCTGCCCGAAGGCATTTCGAAATCGTGTTCGACGTTGAATGTGCTTGCCCAGCCGCTGTGCAGGCGCACCGTGACGAGGTGGTCTGCCGTGGTCGGCTTCGGCGAGGTGATCGTCACTTCGATTGGGCGGTAGCCGTAGCCATTGGCCCAGCGAGTGTCGATCGTCAGCGACAAGTTGCTTTGGCGCGAAACGGGCCGATTGAGCGGCGCCTGCATCCGGGTGCCGTTGGCTGGCACAACGGCCGTCGCCGCCGAGCCGCTTCCCGTTTGACCGAGCGACTCCGCCGATACCGCGCAGCTTGCCATTGCACTAAGCAGCACGACGACGGCTGTCTGCCTCTGGTGCATCACGCGCATCATTCCAGATCCTTGGGCCGTGCGTACACCTTTTGCGCGAACAGCCAAACCAGGCCAAACAATGCGGCGTGCACCAACGCCGTCAAAACCAGGCTGGCCAGAGCGATCGTCACACCCCAAGCCCAGAATTGTCCTCGGAAGGCCATCCCGGCGATCAAGAATGCCACCGCGCAGACGGTTAGCATGCCTAACAGCGCGCGGATTGAGAATCGCGGCAAGATTGGTCTGCTTCGATCATGTTCCACGGCGGCGTCCACAATTTCTCCTTGCACGGTGTCTCAACCGTCGATTCTCGCATAGTGCGTCGAATTCGCAAGGCTTTCGCACAGGCCCATCCGCAGCGCAAGCAAACCACCCACATCTCTCGTTCGCCGGAACTTCAACCGCCGCGCCTCACTGCGACAAACAGGGAATCGCTTGGTGATTCGCCCTTTCATCGAGAATTTGGGCGAAGACCCCATCCCGCCGTCGGCGGTCACTTGTCAGCGGCAATTCGGGCTGTATAGCATGATGGCGAGTCATCACCCGCCAGTCCGCCAACTTGGAGCGTTCCCCCATGCGCACGACCCGATACCAAAGACTTCGCTTGCCGTTTATTCGACGGCCGGCCGTCATTTATGGCGCTGGAATTCCGAGCACTGCGCGTCGGCTGGTTGTGCAGTTCGCAGTTTTACTGCTGGCCTGGCCGAGCGTCGCCTCCGCCGCCATTCGCGTCGAGGCCTATCGCGGCGAGCCGTTCGGAATGGGACGTGTCACCATCGACCTGCCGCCGGGCTCTTCAAACCTGCCGGCGAGCGATGACCGCTTCGCGCTCACCGAGTCGAGCGACCGCTTGCTCTATCCCGTCCTCGAGAAGCGCAGCAGCAGGCCGGTGCGACGCCTGCTGCGCAGTTTCCTGAGCATCGAAGCGCCGTCGCGGGCGACGTTTTATTTCATGTTCCGCGGCGACGAGCCGCTGGACCTCGCCGTCCATGCGCCGGACGCCGAGCAATTCACGATCCGCCCGGAGAATGATGCCGAAGAGTTCCGAGAGCTTTTGGACGACTGGTGGGATGCGACCGGCGAGCGCTTTCAAGAGGTCTTTCGCCAGGCCAAATACCCGGTTGTGGTAGAGAATTATATCACCGCCACTTGGGCCCGCCGCCTCGACCGCCAAATGCCCCAGCCCTCGCGCTACCTGCTTAGACAATTCCGCTGGGGCGATCCCTGGGTATCGCAGCTTACAGCCAACGAGGCCTATCGCACCGAGGTCGAACGCGAGCTGCTCCTTGGCCGGCTGGGCGCCGGCGAACAAGCCACGCTTCGGCTGCCGGTATCACGCGCCGGCGAGCTCACCGCGGCAGGCGGCGAAGGGGCTCTCCCCACTCCCCGCTCGGAGCTCCCAGATTCCGTCGAGCCAATCGCCGCGCACGTACCTCATGAATGCTTCTACATGCGCTTCGGCAATTTCCCCAACTACCTATGGTTCCGCGATTTCATGCGCCATTGGCAGGGAGACCTTGGCAATATGCTGGTCGTCGAGAGCGTCGATCACAACAACAGCGATCGCTTTCAGCAGCAGATCGCCGTCGGCGAATCAAAACTCGCCCGCGTGATGGGTCCCACGGTCATTCGCGACGTCGCCATTATCGGCCTCGATATGTATCTTCGCGACGGGGCCGCGATGGGCATCCTGTTTCACGCCAACAACAACGCGCTTTTGCGCCGCAATCTCAGCGGCCAGCGGCAGGATGCTATGGGCCAGCACCGAGGCGCGACGGAAAAGACCGTCCAGATCGCGGGCCGCGACGTGTCGTTCATCTCTTCACCCGACGGCCAGTTGCGCTCCTACTACGCGATCGACGGCGACTTTCAGCTGCTCGCCAATAGCCGTCGGCTTGTCGAACGGTTCTTCGAGGCTGGCGGGGGCAACGGCGACCTCGCGGCTTCGGCCGAATTCCAAGATGCCCGCGAGGTCCGGCCGCTCTCCCGCGAAGACACCATCTTCATTTACATCTCGGCCGCCTTCCTCGAAAACCTTGCCAGCCCGCGCTATCGCGTGGAGCTCGACCGCCGGCTGCGTTCGATAGGCGAGATGCGGGCCCTCACGTTGGCCCGCGTCGCCGCCAAAGCCGAAGGACACGACGCTGAGACGGTTGATGACTTGATCGCCGTCGAATTGCTGCCGCCCGGCTTCGGCCAACGCGTCGACGGCAGCGAGCTGGTGGCTACGAGAGAGGGATTCCGCGATTCGGTGCGCGGCACGGCCGGCCGGATGGTGCCCATTCCCGACGTGCCGCTCGAACGTATCACCGAATCCGAAGCACGCCGGCTGGCCGAGTTTCAGCAGGGCTTGCGAAGCTCCGTCGGCCGTTTCTCGCCGATCAGCGTGGCGCTGAAGCGCGACACTTCGCCGGACGACGAAGGTTGGGACCGCATCACGGCCGACGTTCGGATCGCCCCGTATTCGCAGATGCCGATCGCCCGCTGGCCGAATATGCTGGGTCCC
>CAZHIV010000472.1:0-34741 GCA_964532675.1 uncultured Planctomycetaceae bacterium | reverse complement strand
GGGCCCGCAAGGCCACGGCCGAGGGCGTGTTCGACGACGAGATTGTCCCGGTGGAAATCAAGAGCAAGAAAGGCTCGACGACCGTCAGCGAGGACGAGGAGCCGGCGCGTTTCAACGAGGACAAGCTGCGGGCGCTACGCCCCGTGTTCGGCGGCGACGGCACCGTCACCGCGGGAAATGCCTCCAGCATCAACGACGGAGCGGCGGCGTTGGTTGTCGTATCCGATTCTCGTTGCGCCAGCCTGCGGCTGAAACCGATCGCTCGCGTGGTCGGCTCGACGACCTTCAGCCGCGAGCCGGAGTGGTTCACCCTGGCGCCGATCGGCGCGCTAAAGCGGCTCCTGGACCAGATCAACTGGTCGCCGGATAGCGTCGATTTGTTCGAGATCAACGAAGCCTTCGCGGCCGTGACGATGGCGGCGGAAAAGGAGCTCGGGCTGCCGGCGGAGAAAGTCAACATCTACGGCGGGGCGGTGGCTCTGGGCCATCCGATCGGCTGCAGCGGAGCGCGAATCCTCGTCACGCTGCTCAATGGTCTGAAGCGCACCGGCGGCAAGCGCGGCGTCGCCAGCCTGTGTATCGGCGGCGGCGAGGCGGTCGCCCTGGCCGTCGAAACCATGTGACAAACTGCGGAGAACGAAGCCATGCCCGACGAAACGAACAACAGCGGTCAGTTCGATCCCATCATCGGTCCGTTTGTCGAGTTCTGGTCCGGCTATATGAAGCAGGCCGAGGACACGACGCGCGAGCTGCTGGAAGGGATCGACGAGGGCGCCAACGTAAAGACCTGGCAGCGGCGATGGAACGACGCGGTTTCCAAGAGCATCGATGCTTACATGCGGAGCCCGCTATTTTTGCAGGCGGTGAAGCAGAACAACGACGTGATGATCAAGGCCAAGTTGCAGGCGGACGACCTGGCCAAAGAGTTCGCCCGCAACGCCAACATCCCGACGGCGGGCGACATCAGCGGGCTATTTGAGCGGCTGCACAGCGTGGAGGAGGTGATCCTCCAGCGATTGGGACGCATCGAGCAGCGGCTGGAAGCTATCGAGCAACACGCCGGCGCGGAGCAGCCGGTTGCGAGTTAGTAAAGGAAACGAAAGACGATGTCTCACGCAAAGGCGCCAAGGCGCAAAGATCGTGTGTGAACCACTAAGGACACAAAGAATACGAAGAATACAGGAAAGTCTATCGACTCGAATTCTGTCCTTCGTGATCTTCGTGCTCTTCGTGGTTCATGTCTTCGCGCCTTTGCGTGAGGTATTCAACGCCTAGGCTTAAGTTAGCGCGCGGGCGCAGGAGGAGATTTCGCAATGTCCACAGCAGTCGTGCCGGAGGTGGAACAGCGGTTCGCTGTCCCGGATTTCAGTTTGGAGGGGAAAACGGCCCTGGTGACCGGCGGGTCGCGGGGGATCGGCAAGGCGATCGCGCTGGCCTTGGCCGCACGGGGGGCGGATGTGGGCGTCACCTGCCTTACCGGCTGCAAGTTTGCCGAAGACGTGCGGTCGCAGATTCGCGACTTCGGCCGGCGGGCCGAGTATTTTGCCCACGACGTCGGCGACGCCGCGGAAGTCGGCAAGCTGGCGGCCGAGGTCAAGGACTCGCTCGGCCAGATCGACATCCTGGTGAACAACGCCGGCATTACCCGCGACCGGTCGTTCAAAAAGATGACGCAGGAAATGTGGGACGCGGTGATCGCCGTGAACCTCACCGGCGTGTTTGTCGTCACGAAGCAGTTCGTGGACGATATGGCGGATCGCGGTTGGGGCCGGGTGATCAATATCAGCAGCATCGTGGGCGAGGTGGGCAACTTCGGGCAGGCGAATTACGCGGCGTCGAAGGCTGGCGTGATCGGCCTCACCAAGTCGATCGCTCGCGAATATGCACGCAAGGGCGTGACGGTGAACGCCGTGGCGCCGGGGTTCATCAAGACGCGAATGCTGCAGGACGTACCCGAGAAGGCCATCGAAGCGGTGATCAACATGACGCCTGTCGGGCGGCTGGGTGAGGCGGTGGAAATCGCTGCGGGGGTAGCTTTCCTCGCCTCGCCCGCCGCTAGTTATATCACGGGCCATGTGCTGGACATCAACGGTGGCATGGCGATGGGTGGGTAGTGTCGTTGGTCCGTGGTCCGTTGTCCGCGGTGAGAAGCTGAAGTGGACTGGCAACGGACCACGGACAGTGGACCGCGGACAAGAAAGGCGAGATAGCCATGACCAATGCAATGCTCGACGTGATGCTGGACTTTCAGAAAGCGGCGCAGGAGGAATCGCTGCGGGCCTGGCAGCGGTGGCTGAACGCGCCCAAGGTGCCGGAGATCGCCCGCCGGGTGCAAGTCGCCACCACGCCGCACGATGTCGTTTACGAAGAAGACTCGCTCAAGTTGCTGCGCTACCGCAACGAGCATTCGATCGATTTCGCCGAGCCGGTGCTGGTCTGCTTCGCGCTGGTGAACCGGCCCTATATCCTGGACCTGCAGCCAGACCGCAGCGTGGTGCGGCAACTGCTGAAGCGCGGCTTCGACGTCTACCTCGTCGACTGGGGGATCCCCACGGCAGCCGACCGCACGCTGCGGCTGCACGATTACGTGTGCGGCTTCATGAATAACGTGGCCAACTTCGTGTGCAGCCACTCGGATTCGCCGAAGCTGAACCTGCTCGGCTACTGCATGGGCGGCACGATGTCGACGATGTACACGGCGCTCAACCCGGAGCAGGTGAAGAATCTCATTCTGATGGCCGCGCCGATCGACTTCAGCGGCGACGAGGGCCTCCTCAACGTGTGGACGCGCGAGGAGTATTTCGACGTGGACGGGCTCATCGACGCCTTCGGCAATTGCCCAGGCTCGTTCCTGCAGTCCGGCTTCCAGATGATGAAGCCCGTGCAGAATTACTTCGAGAAGTACACCGGCTTCATCGAGAGAATGGACAACGATGACTTTCTGGAAAACTACTTTGCGATGGAGCGCTGGGTAAACGACAACATCCCGGTGGCGGGCGAGACGTTTCGCGAGTTCGTCAAGCACCTTTACCAGGAAAACCGGCTCGTGAAAGGCGAGTTTCGGCTCCGCGACCGGGCGGTGAAGCTGGAGGACATCAACTGTCCGCTCCTGACGCTCACGGCCGAGCACGACCACCTGGTGCCGCCGAGCTCGACGCTGGCCATCAAGGACCACATCTCTTCGAAGTTCGTGCACCACATGTCGATCAACGCCGGTCACATCGGCCTGGCGGTGAGCTCAAAAGCCCACGGCCAGCTGTGGCCGGACGCCGCGATGTGGATCGCGGATCATTCGACGAACCGAGCGTGAGAAGGGCGGTGCGGCATGGATCTACACGCCTTCGGCAGCATAGCTCGTTGGACTGCGCGAATACTGGGCCTCGCTTATTTCGTGTTCATCGCCTGGTTTGTAGTGGCCCATGCCGTCTCTCCAGAGGGCCTGCCGTCGCTCTGGAAAATGTCGCCGGCCGAGCAGCTCGATACGCTGGCCCTGTTCTTAGTCGTTGTCGGCGGCGTCGTTGGTTGGCTGTCATCGGGCCTGGCGACGATCATGGTCCTGTTCGGCTCGGTGCTCTGGTTTGCCGTGGAGCGGAATCTGCTCTGGCCTCCTGGGTTGAGCCTCTTGTTCGGGCTGCTCTACGCATTCGCGTGGTGGAGCGAAAAGCAGCCCTTCGCGCCGCGCACCCCGGCGCAGCAATAGTCGCGGACGTCGCCGATGTGTGCCGTGCGTCGCGCAGGCGCGCCGAGTCGCACACTTTTGGGTGTGCGGGCTGGTGCGAGCGTCCTAATCGGCATGCGAAAACGCCTGATTTAATGCGTTGCGCGAATCGTGACGGCCCGCCGCTGTCGTGGCATTTGAGTTGCATTAAGCTCTTGACGTCCACCGGCATGCGATCGCCGACCTCGACTCTGGTGAGTTGGACAGGCGGGGTTGTCGGGCTGATCTTGCGTATCGGCGGTTTTGCTAGAGGAGCGTAGAAGGGAAGCAAGGATCGCCACAAAAAGGCACAAGAAGACACAAAAAAGAAACAACTTGTACCTCGTGTTGCACGTCAGACGTCGGCGTTCGCACACAAGATTCCATACGGGCTTTATTGTGCTTTTCGTGCCTTTTTGTGGCCTTCCTCGTTTGAAACCAGGAGTGAAGAAGAGGGAGTAAACGCGTGGCAGACCGAGCGATGATAACTGTCGATGGGAACGAGGCGGCGGCTCGAATTGCCCATCTCACCAGCGAAGTGATCGCGATCTATCCGATCACGCCCGCCTCGCCGATGGGCGAGTTGGCGGATCATTGGACGAGCCGGGAACGGCCGAACATTTTCGGCGCCGTGCCCGAGGTCGTAGAAATGCAGAGCGAGGCGGGCGCCGCGGCGGCCGTGCATGGGGCGCTCCAGGCGGGTGCGCTGACCACGACGTTCACCGCCTCGCAAGGCCTGCTGCTGATGATCCCCGAGATGTTCAAGATCGCCGGGCAGTTGATGCCGACGGTCTTCCACATTGCGGCCCGCTCGGTCGCCACGCATGCCTTGTCGATCTTCGGCGACCACAGCGACGTGATGGCCTGCCGCAGCACGGGCTGGGCCATGCTGGCCGCCAACTCCGTTGAGGAAGTGCAGGATTTCGCGCTCATCGCGCAAGCGGCCACGTTGCGGTCGCGCATACCGTTCCTGCACTTCTTCGACGGGTTCCGCACGTCGCACGAGGTGAACAAGATCGAGCAGCTCACGGCCGACGACGTGCGGTGGATGATCGATGAGTCGCTCGTGCAGCAGCATCGCGACCGGGCGCTCAACCCGGACCGGCCGGTGCTGCGCGGCTCCGCGCAGAATCCCGACGTTTTCTTCCAGGCTCGCGAGGCGGCGAATCGGTTTTATGAAGCAGTTCCGCAGATCGTGCAAGCGGCAATGGACCGCTTCGCCGAACGGATTGGCCGGCAGTACCGGCTGTTTGAGTACGTCGGTGATCCCAACGCGCGGCGCGTGATCGTGATGATGGGTTCCGGAGTGGGGGCGGCGGAAGACGCGATCGACCGGCTGATGGTCGAGAGCGAGGAAGTGGGATTGGTCAAGGTGCGGCTGTATCGGCCGTTCCACGCTGCGGCGTTCCTTCGCGCGTTGCCGAAGTCAGTCGAACGGATTGCGGTGCTCGATCGCACGAAGGAGCCGGGAGCGGTTGGGGAACCACTATATCAGGATGTAGTAACGGCACTTGCCGAAGCGGCGTTGACGGATGGTGAGCGGAACGGTGAACCCTCCTCTGACCTCTCGCGACAAGGGAGGGGAAATGGAATTGAGGTCTTTGGCGGCCGCTATGGCCTGGCGTCGAAAGAATTTACGCCGGCGATGGTGGCGTCGGTTTTCGAGCATCTCAACGAGCCGCGTCCGAAACGCCATTTTACAGTAGGCATCTACGACGATGTAACTCACCTGAGCTTGCCGTGGAACGCCGCCTTTACCACCGAAGCTCCCGATGAGACGCGAGCCGTGTTCTATGGCCTGGGCAGCGACGGCACGGTCGGGGCCAACAAGAACTCGGTGAAAATCGTCGGCGAGAATACTTCGCTGTTCGCTCAGGGCTATTTTGTTTACGACTCGAAGAAATCGGGGGCGATCACAGTATCGCACCTGCGGTTTGGCCCGCGGCCGATCCGCGCGACGTACCTCATTCAGGAGGCGAAATTTGTCGCCTGCCACCAATTCAACCTGTTGGAAAAAATCGATATGTTGAACGTGGCCGCCACGGGGGCGACATTTCTCTTGAACAGCCCGTACCCGGCCGACCGAGTCTGGGACCGGCTGCCGCGCGAGGTGCAGGAGCAGATCATTGCCAAGCGGCTGCGGTTCTATGTGGTCGATGGCTACGACGTGGCCCGGCAAACGGGGATGGGAGCGCGGATCAACACCGCGATGCAGAGCTGCTTCTTCGCCTTGACTGAGCTGCTGCCCCGCGACAAGGCGATCGAGCACATCAAGGAGGCGATCCGCAAGACGTACGGCAAGCGGGGCGAGGGCGTAGTCGAACAGAATATCGCGGCCATCGACATGGCCCTGGAGCGGCTCGAGGAAGTGCCCGTGCCGACGGAGGCGACCAGCCGGAAGCAGCTTCGGCCGCCGGTTATCGGCACTGAGTCGGACTTTGTGAACCGCGTTACGGCCTCGATCATCGCGGGCCGCGGCGACTTGTTGCCGGTTAGCGCCCTGCCGGTCGACGGCACGTTCCCCACCGGCACCACGAAGGTCGAGAAGCGGAGCATCGCCGCGGAGATTCCGATCTGGGACCCGGGCATCTGCATCGACTGCGGGCTGTGTGCCCTGGTCTGCCCGCACGCGGCGATTCGCATGAAAGCGTTCCCGGAAGCGGCCCTCGACGGCGCGCCGGAGAGCTTCGCCTCCAAGACCTGGAAAGACAAGGAGCATCCGAATTATCGGCTGACGATCCAAGTCGCACCGGACGACTGCACGGGCTGCGGCGTGTGTGTCGACGTCTGCCCGGCCAAGAGCAAGGAAGTCGTGCGCCACAAGGCGATCAACATGGAGCCGATCGGCAACCACCTGGATCGCGAGCGGGTGAACTTCGATTACTTCCTCGATATTCCGCCGTTCGACCGCACCAAGGCCAAGATCGACGTCGTGAAGGGCTCGCAGCTCCTGGATCCGTTGTTCGAGTTCTCCGGCGCGTGCGCCGGCTGCGGCGAGACGCCCTATCTGAAATTGATGAGCCAGTTGTTCGGCGACCGGGCGGTCGTGGCCAACGCCACCGGCTGCTCGTCGATTTATGGCGGCAACCTTCCCACCACGCCGTGGACCACCAACGGCCAAGGATGCGGACCGGCATGGTGCAACTCACTGTTTGAGGACAACGGCGAGTTTGGCCTGGGGATTAGGCTTTCGATCGATCAGCAGTGCGAGTACGCAAAGTACCTGGTCGAGCAGCTTGCCGGCCAGATTGGCGACGGCCTGGCTCGGGGGTTGCTCGACGCCGACCAAGCGAACGAGGAGGGCGTTAGCAAACAACGTGAACGAGTAACTGCCTTGAAGCAACGCCTCGCTGAGATGGTCGAGCCGAAAGCCCGCGAACTGGCCAGCGTGGCGGATGCGCTAGTACGGCGGAGCGTGTGGATCGTCGGCGGCGACGGATGGGCTTACGACATCGGCTTTGGCGGATTGGATCACGTGCTGGCGCTGAACCGCGACGTGAACATCCTGGTGCTCGACACGGGCGTTTATTCAAATACGGGCGGCCAGGCATCGAAAGCGACGCCCCGCGCCGCCGCTGCCAAATTCGCCGCCAACGGTAAAGACGTTCGGAAGAAGGACCTCGGCATGCTCGCTGTTTCGTACGGGAACGTGTACGTGGCCCAGGTGGCAATGGGCGCAAATCCGAACCAGACGCTCAAGGCGTTCCTCGAGGCCGAGTCGTATCACGGGCCGTCGCTGATCTTGGCGTACAGCCAGTGCATTGCCCACGGCATCAACATGACGCACGGAATGACGCACCAGAAGTCGGTCGTGCAAACCGGTCTGTGGCCGCTGTATCGTTACGATCCGCGCTTAGCCCACGGTGGCGAGCACCCCTTCCACCTCGACAGCCGCAAGCCGACGATTCCCTTCTCGGAGTTCGCCGAGCAAGAGGCACGGTTTGCGATGGTCGCTCGCAGCGATCCGCAAAACGCGGAACGGCTCGCCGCGCTCGCGCAAAAAGACATCGACGATCAATGGCACTATTACGAGCAGATGGCAGGCGTCGAGCGGAACATTCAGTGTAATGGTGAGGAGCTGACGGCATGCGCGCCAATTTGAACACAAACTATCTGGGCTTGTCGCTGAAGAACCCGATCGTGGCCTCGGCGGGTCCTTTGACAGGCGATGTGGACGCGCTGTGTCAATTGGAGCAAGCCGGCGTGGCGGCCGCCGTGTTGCCCTCGTTGTTTGAGGAGCAGATCTCTCGCGACGAACAGCGGCTTCACCTGCTGTACGAGCACCAGGCGCAATCGTTCGCCGAGTCGCTGTCCTATTTCCCGCGGCTGAACGACTACAACGTCGGCCCGCGGGATTACTTAAAAATGCTCGAAAAGGCTAAAACAAGCATCTCCGTTCCGGTGATCGGCAGTCTCAACGGCAGCTCACCCGGCGGATGGTCGCGGTATGCCAAGCTGATACAGGAAACGGGCGCCGATGCCATCGAGCTCAACATCTACTTCGTTCCGACAGACCGGGAAATGTCGCCTGCGGATGTCGAAGCGCGCTACGTTGATCTCGTCGCCACGGTCCGCGACGTCGTCACCATCCCGCTCGCGGTTAAGCTGGGCGCCCAGTTCACGAGCCTGCCGAATTTCATCTCCCGTTTGGCTCAGGTGGGTGCCGACGGGGTGGTGCTGTTCAACCGCTACCTGGAGCCTGATATCGACTTGGAAACATTGCAAATCACGCCGCGGCTGGTGCTGAGCCACCGGACGGAAATGCGTTTGCCGCTGCGGTGGATCGCGATCTTGCGCGATCAGGTGTCGCTGTCGCTGGGCGCGACCAGCGGTATTCACACTCCGGAAGACGCAATCAAGCTACTGTTAGTGGGCGCGGACGCGTGCCTGATCACGTCCACGTTGCTCCGCCACGGCATCGACTACGTGGCTGAAATGCTGAAGGCGATTCAGCAGTGGCTCGACGCGAACGAATACGAGTCGGTCGAGCAGCTCAAGGGGAGCATGAGCTATGGCAACTGCCCCGATGCGGGAAACCTGGAACGGGCCAACTATATGAAGGCGATTGTTTCGTACACGTCCGCCGACACGGCTTAAGGCTCGCCGCCATGAAACGTACAAACGTGAACTTCGTGATCGATGCAGCAGCCTTTGCGGCGTTCCTGTTCTTGCTTTCTACTGGCTTGTTGTTGAGATACCAATTGCCGCCGGGCAGTGGGGGATCGCATGCCACGGGAGCCGGCCACCGCGCCGGCGAGCAACCGGTCAACCTTCTGTTTGGATGGACCCGGCACGAGTGGGGCGACGTTCACTACTGGATCGCCGGATTCTTGATTGCGATTCTCGCGATACATCTGGTGCTGCACTGGAAGTGGATTGTTTGCGTCGTGCGCGGGAAGCAGAGCGACGCCTCGGGTGTACGATTTGGCGTTGGACTTGCCTCGCTCGTGGCCCTCGTGCTCATTGCTGCCGTGCCGTTGATAGCTCCCGTGGAGCGCGTAGCACGTGGCGACCTGCAAGGGCAACCGCAGCCGGAATCTGCGACTGGCCGGGCAAACGATTTGCGAGGCTCGATGACGGTCGCCGAAATCGCGGAAGCGACGAATTTGTCGGTGGCCGAGCTACTCAGCGAGGTCGGGCTTCCGGCCGATGTCGCCCCCAATGAACGCCTGGGCCGCGCCTTGCGGCAGCAGGGGCTCGAAATGAGCGACTTACGGCAGAAACTTGGGGCTGATACAAACTCTGCAAGGAAGGAGACGCGGCCATGAAAAAGAACGAACTCATCCAGACGCTGCAAGGAATTCGCTTCCTGCACGACTTCGATTCGGCCCACTTGGAGCAAATCGCGAAGCTTGCACAGACTTGCGACTTTAACGCCAACGACGTCCTGTTTCGCGAAGAGCAGACAGCCGAGTATATTTATTTGGTTGTATCCGGTAAATTGTCGCTGGAATTGTCGCCATCGACAGCTTATCGCAAACAACTGGTGAGCGTCGGCCCCGGAGAAATGCTTGGCTGGTCATCGCTGGTCGAGAACCCGCGCTTCGCGGCGACGGCGGTCGTCGTCGAGCCCACGCGACTGGTGCGCATCGACGGTCGGCAATTGCGAACGCTTTGCGATGGTGATCCGCAATTCGGTTATGAGTTTTTGCATCGGGTGATGCGGGCCCTGGCCGATCGGTTGAGGTCGACATGGGCTCAGCTGTCGCATCTTTACGTGTCCCAATACGCGCCAGTGACGACTCCTGTTGAAGAATGAAATCTGTAATACCAACCGACTCGCGGGTAAGTGGCAGATACGACGGTCGTCGCGCGGACATTGTCGTTGCGGGTTTCGGCAGTCCGCATGGCGACGACCAGGCTGGTTGGCAAGTCATCGCGCTGTTAGGACGGCGGCCCGATTTGCCGGCGCGCCTCGCCAAGATCTCGGAAGGCACGCAGCTTATTGACGAACTCGAGGGATGCCGACGGCTCATAGTCGTCGACGCCTGCCGCGGCGGCCCACAAATTGGAGCCATCACGCGTCTTGACTGGCCTGATCCGCGAGTCCGCCAATTTCATAACCACTCGACGCACGGCGTTGGACTATGCAACGCGCTAGAGCTGGCAGAGCGGCTTGGGCGGATGCCGCCAAACGTGGACGTTTTCGGAATTGAAATCGGCAGCTGCCGACCGCTTGAGGAGGTCAGCGCTGAGGTGGCGCAGGCCGTATCGGAATTAGATGAAATCATTTCCGCGGAGGTAGACGAGGCGGTTCATGCATGAACGGTCGTTGGTTAAAGCACTACTGCGGCAGGTCAAGGGTGTGGCGGCGGAGCATCCGGGGAGTTGCGTCGTATCGATTCGAGTATGCATCGGCGAGTTTTCCGGAGTCGAGCCGGAATTGCTCGCGAGTGCTTACCGCGACCTCATTACGGATACGCCGCTTCGCGGTGCAGCGCTCGACGTGGAGCAAGTACCATTGGAAGCAGTTTGCGAGCAATGTGGCAGGCAGTTTCGAGTTGAGCGATTCAATTTCCAATGTGACGTTTGCGGCAGCATGAAATTAACGATCCGCGGAGGTGAGGAGATGCTGCTGGACTCGGTCACGTTGAAGGAGTCAGAACTGTGAACAAAGATTCTCTCATCGAGACGCTGCGGGAAATTCGTTTCCTGCACGACATCGGCCCGATGCATTTGGAGCAGATTGCCAAGATCTCTCGCGTCCGAGACTTCAAGGATGGCGACGTCGTGTTTCGTCAGGGCGACGCCGCTCAGCAGGTCTACATGATCGTCTCCGGAAACGTGTCGCTGGAGATTTGCGCCGCCGGCACCGGTTGCAAGCAAATCCTGACGTTGGGCCCAGGTGAGCTCTTGGGCTGGTCGTCGGTGCTGGAGCAACTGAGTTTCACCTCCAGGGCTCGCGCCATCGCCGCGATTCGCCTGGTGGAAATCAATGTCGCTCAACTGCTGGCAATGTGCGATCAGGACCCGCAATTCGGCTACACACTGATGCGCCAGGTCGCCTTGGCTCTTGCCAAGCGTTTGAGTGCGACACGCATGCAACTCCTGGATGTGTACGGGGCGAGCTTGCCCGTAGTGCCCAACGACGTCGAGGCAGGTGATGGCCAATAATCAAATTTCGGTCGGCTCATGTCTAAGCATCGACGCGGCTCAATTGCAGATGCTGATTGATACGCTGCGCGGGTCAGGCTATCGAACGGTGGGGCCGCGGATCGCCGATGGCGCGATCGTGTACGCCGACCTGGCTTCGACCGACCAATTGCCGATCGGTTACATCGATCGACAAGATGGCGGTTTGTATCGGCTCGAGAAAGCTGATGGAGCAGGCTACTTCGACTACGTGGTTGGACCGCACTCGCTGAAGAACTTTCTATTCCCACCACGCGAGACGCTGCTGGAGAGTATCCGCAAGAACGGCACCTGGCAGATGACACCGCCGGAAATCGATCCGACGCCGCTCGCGGTGATCGGCGTGCGTTCGTGCGATCTGCATGCGCTGGCCGTTCAGGACAAGGTGTTTTTGGGTGGACCCTATGTAGATCCTGGGTACAAAGCGCGGCGCGAGAAGCTGTTTCTCGTCGCAGTTAACTGCCGCCGGGCTTCGGCCACGTGCTTCTGCCATTCGATGAACACCGGTCCGGCAGTGAATCTAGCCTTCGATCTCGCGCTTACCGAAGTCGATGGGCGGTTCATAGTGGAAGTCGGTTCGCCGGCCGGGGCCAACGTGTTTGCCGGGGTCCCGTCGGCTCCCGCAACCACCCAAGACGTGGAAAAAGCGAAAGGGATATCTGCCGAGCTCAAAGAGCAAATGCACGAGCGCGACAAGGTTCCTTACTCGCAGCAGGCAAGTCCGCGCAAACGGTACATGGACACGACAAATATCCACGACCTGCTGCTGAGCAATCTGGAGCACGCCCGTTGGGCCGAAGTCGCCGAACGGTGTTTGGCATGCGGCAACTGCACGTTGGTTTGCCCGACGTGCTTTTGTGCCTCGGTGGAGGACGTCAGCGACCTGACTGGCGACAATGTTCGCCGCGAGCGATCCTGGGATTCGTGCTTCAACGCGGAGCATTCTTACATGAACACCGGCACGGTTCGCAAGACGATCGCCTCGCGATACCGGCAATGGCTCACACATAAGCTCGCCACATGGATCGATCAATACGGCACGAGCGGTTGCGTGGGATGCGGGCGCTGCATTACATGGTGCCCGGTGGCGATCGATATCACCGAAGAAGTGGCCGCCATTCGAGGAGACGGGCTATGACGACACTTCTGGACCGCACGACTCACAATCCCTGGGTGGCTCATTCCGCGCGAATTGTGGACATTCGCCCCGAACTTCCCGGTGTGGCGACCTATGACCTCGTGTTCGACAATCCCGACATAGTTGCCAGCTACGAGTTCGATCCGGGCCAATTCAACATGTTGTACTTGCCCGGATTCGGCGAGTCCGCAATTTCGATCAGTTCCGATCCGTCGCGGCAGGGAATACTCTCGCACACGATCCGCGTCGCCGGAAACGTTACTCAAGCAATCGCGCGCAAAAACAAAGGGGACCACATCGGCCTGCGAGGTCCATTCGGATCATGTTGGCCAGTCGATCGCAAGCGCGGCAACGACGTCGTGATCGCATGCGGCGGTATCGGTCTAGCGCCGCTGCGGCCGGCGATCTACCATATTTTGAATCATCGCGCCGATTACGGCCGGGTCATCTTGCTGTATGGCGCCCGCACTCCAAAGGATTTGCTCTATACATCGGAGTACGACGCCTGGCGCGACAAGGGGTTGGAAGTCGAGATCACGGTTGACATCGGCGACTCCAATTGGAAGGGCCACATTGGAGTTGTACCGGTTCTCTTTTATCGACTTCGACTCGATCCGAAGCAGACGGTTGTCATGACCTGCGGCCCGGAAATCATGATGCGGTTTGTGGTATTCGAGGCTCTGGCGCGCCGGGTTCATCCCGAGGAAATCTTCGTTTCGCTGGAACGAAACATGAGCTGTGCGATGGGCTTTTGCGGCCACTGCCAGTTCGGGCCACATTTCGTGTGCAAGGACGGTCCGGTGTTCGATTTCCGGCAGGTGGAGCCATTCTTCAACCTGGAGGACCTCTGATGGCTAGTCCCTCCCCTAGCCCCTCTCCAGAACGGGGAGGGGGAACGAAGCCCAAACTTGCTGTTTTCAAATTTGCATCCTGTGACGGATGCCAGCTGTCGCTGCTCGATGCCGAGGATGAGCTCTTGGCCGTGGCGGATGCGGTTGAGATCGCATATTTCCTGGAAGCGCGAACGCAGGAGATTGCCGGACCATACGACATCGGCCTGGTTGAAGGTTCGGTGACCACCGCGCACGATGCAGAGCGCATCAAGTCGATCCGCGATCAATGTCGTTTCCTGGTCACGATCGGCGCCTGCGCGACGGCCGGCGGCATCCAGGCACTACGCAACTGGGTACATGTCGACGACTTCATCAATAACGTTTACGCCCGGCCGGATTACATCTCCACGCTGGATACCAGTACGCCCATTTCCGCCCACGTGCAGGTCGACTTCGAATTGCGAGGATGTCCGATCAACAAGCAACAGCTTGTCGGCCTGATAGCGGACTTGTTGCACGGCCGCAAGCCAAGGGTGCCAACCTACAGCGTGTGTATTGAATGCAAGCGGCGCGGCGTCGTTTGCGTGGCGGTGGCTCGCGGGATCGCGTGCCTGGGACCGGTTACACAATCGGGCTGCGGGATTATTTGTCCATCTTACAACCGGGACTGTTACGGCTGTTTCGGACCGAAGGAAAACGCCAACGTGATGAGCCTTACGAAGTTCTATGCCGGACGCGGTGTGCCTAAGGACCACCTCGTGCGGCTGGTGCGGAATTTTAACGCCTACGCGCCGGCGTTCCGCGCTGGAAGCGATGCGTTGGAGAAGTCAATCGGTTAACGCTGTTTTTAAGGATGCAAGATGCCTGCCAATCGCACATTCGAGGTCAAGGCGCTGTCGCGAGTTGAGGGCGAAGGCGCGCTCTACGTGAGGCTCAAGGGCGACGAGGTAGAGCACGTCGAGCTGAACATCTACGAGCCGCCGCGTTTCTTCGAAAGCTTCTTGCGCGGGCGCGCGAGCCACGAAGTGCCCGACATTACGGCCCGCATCTGCGGCATCTGTCCCGTCGCTTATCAAATGTCGACGTGCCACGCGCTTGAGAAGGCGTTGGGCATCACCATCACGCCGGAGATTCGTACTTTGCGGCGGCTGTTGTACTGTGGGGAATGGATTGAAAGCCACGCCCTGCACATCTTTCTGCTGCACGCGCCCGATTTCCTTGGCTACGAGAGCGGGATCAGCATGGCGACCGATCACCGCGAAGTCGTCGAGAAGGGCTTGCGCATGAAAAAGATCGGCAACGACCTGTTGGGCATCCTCGGCGGGCGGGCGATCCATCCGATCAACGTCACGGTGGGCGGATTCTACCGAGCGCCGAGCCGCGAGGCTCTGAAGCGGCTGTTGCCTGAACTTGAGTGGGGGCTGCAGGCGGCGATCGAGACCCTCGAATTGGTGTCGCAATTCGAATTTCCCGATTTGGAGCTCGATTACGAGTGTGTTTCGCTCAAACATCCGGATGAATATCCGATGAACGACGGCAGGATCGTATCGACAAGCGGCCTAGACATTCCAGTGGAGGAGTACGAGCAGCACTTCGAAGAACGCCACATGCCTCAGAGCACCGCGCTGCACAGCGTTATGTTACCCGAGGCCAAGTCGTACCTCGTTGGTCCGCTGGCGCGGATCAACTTGTGCTTCGATGAGCTGGCGCCGATCGCGAAGCAAGCAGCCGAGAAGTGCGGCATTACCTGGCCGTCACGCAACAACTTCCAAAGCATCGCGGCCAGGGCCGTTGAAGTGATCGATGCCTATGAAGAGGCCGTGGCCATTGTGAAGAGCTACCACGCCGAGCCAGCGGAGAGCCGCGTGCTATTCAACCCGCAGCCCGGCGTCGGCTGTCACGCGACCGAGGCGCCGCGCGGCCTCATCTATCACCGTTACCGGATCGGTGATGACGGGCTCATAGCGGAGGCCAAGATCGTTCCGCCGACCTCGCAGAATCAAGGGCAGATTGAAAACGATCTGCGGGCATATGTGCCCCGAGTGGCCGCCTTCGATGATGCCGTTGCCACGCACAAGTGCGAGCACATGATCCGCAATTATGATCCGTGTATTAGTTGTTCGACCCACTTCCTGGATTTGCGAATCGAACGAACCTGAGGTTAAGACTCACGCAAAGGCGCCAAGGCGCAAGAATATTGACTTGAACCACTAAGGACACAAAGAGCCTTCGCGCCCTTGCGTCGGGCATCATGAAGCATAGATTGCGAGAGAAACGATGGCTACGAAAACGATTTCAGTGAAACTTGACATCCGAGCCGAACATTTGGCGGCGGCCAACCAGTTTCGCCACAAGATGGCGCGGCAGGGGACGCTCGTTGTGCGGCTGATGTCCTCGCCCGGTTCAGGCAAGACGGCGCTGCTGGAGAAAACGGCCGAGCGGCTAGGCCGGACGCACACGATCGGCGTGCTGGTCGGCGACGTGGAGACGGACCGCGACGCACAGCGGTTGGCGCCCTATGCGCCAACGGTGCAGATTACGACGGGCGGGGCCTGCCATCTGGAAATCCCGCTCGTCGAGCGCGCGTTTTCAAAGTTCAAGAAATCGTCGTTCGACATCCTGTTCATCGAGGACGTCGGCAACCTGGTGTGCCCGGCATCGCACGATTTGGGCGAACATTTGCGGGTGGTCCTGGTCAGTTCGACCGAAGGGGACGATAAACCGGGCAAATACCCGAAAGCGTTTCGCACGAGTGACGTACTCGTGATCACCAAGGCAGACTTGCTGCCCCATGTGCCGTTTTCGGTAAAGCAGGCAGAAAAAGATGCCCGCCGCGTGCAGCCTGCGCTGAAGATCTTTACACTTTCCGCGCAGCGGGGCGACAGCGTGGCGGAATGGTGCGCATTTCTGGAGCGAGAGCTCAAGCGCCTCCGCGTTGCGGGAAAGTCCGATGCCGGGGATAAGGGCATTTCGCACCTGGTCAGCCCTCTGGCGGCTGAGAATCAAAGGGCGCGGCGTTCGCATCGTCCGAAATCGAAGATCATCAAGGTTGGCACGGAATAGTTTCATGGCACGCTTGGGTCACAGTGTGAATGGCACGGCTGCGAATCACGCGGCAAATGGAAGCTTGTGTGCCTCAAACGCTCTGGCCGCTCGTCGGCTCGTTCTCGGCGGGGGTGTGCAGGGACTCGGCGTGCGGCCGGCCATTTTTCGCCTGGCCACACAGCTCGCACTCCACGGTATTGTGCGAAACACGTCCCGCGGCGTCGAAGTCGAAATTGAGGGGCCGCTCGAAGAATTGGATCGATTCGAGCAACTACTGCCCCATTCGCTGCCCGCCGCGGCCTCGATCGTGCAGCTTAAATGCGAGCAGTTCGGGCCGATCGGACGTGAGGGTTTCACGATCGTCAAGGAGCCGCCGGCTGGACCACTAGCCGCACGGGTGCCCGAAGACCGTGGTCTTTGCCCGGAATGCTCGCGCGAAATAGCGAGCCGCGCAGATCGCCGACGTCGATATCCGTTCACGAGCTGTACGCAATGCGGCCCACGCTACACGGTGATTCGCGCGATGCCGTTCGAGCGCGCCGACACGACCATGGCCGAGTTCCCGCTTTGTCCGGACTGCGGGAACGAATACGAGCGGCCGGGCGATCGACGGTTTCACGCGCAAACGACCGCCTGTGGAGCGTGCGGGCCGCGTGTTTGGTCGAAAGACGCCGCATCTGGCGAGACCGGCCACGGGGAGCAGGCGCTTCAAGCCGCCGTCGCCCAGTTGAAGGCAGGCAAGATCGTTGCGCTCCGCGGTCTGGGCGGCTATCAACTCTTGGTGGATGCGACGAATCCGATAGCGGTCGATCGGCTGCGCGAGCGTAAGGGTCGCCGCGCAAAACCGCTCGCTGTGATGGTAGATTCGGTCGACGCCGCGCGCCGCCTCGCTTACTTAGACGACAGCGAACTTGCGGCATTCAATGATGCGGCGGCCCCAATCGTATTGGTGCGGGCTCACGCGAATAACGGGCTCGCACCGGCAATCCATCCGTATCTCGATACAGTAGGCCTGATGCGCCCGACGACTCCACTGCATGCCATACTTGCGCGAGATTTCGGGCGACCGCTGGTGTGCACCAGCGGAAATCGCGAAGGAGATCCGCTGGAGTACGATGTCGTGGCTGCGGAAAGACATTTGTCGGGCCTGGCCGATATTTGGCTGCACCACGATCGGAAAATCGCCCGGCCGATCGATGACAGCGTGGTTCGCGTCATCGCCGGACGGCGCGTGACAATTCGTCTCGCCCGCGGACTCGCGCCATTGCCGCTCGATTTACCGGCGATGCCGCCGACGATCGCCGTGGGCGGTTATTTAAAAGCGGCGGCCGCCTGGTCGAACGGCTCCCAGGCGGTGCTTGGCCCGCACGTCGGTGACCAGGAAAGTCTCGCAGCTCGCGAACGGTTCCTTGCGCACTTGAAGGACTGGCTGAGGCTATACCGGTTCCAACCAGCACAATTAATCCACGACATGCACCCGGAGTACTTTTCCACTCAATGGGCGCAGAAGCAGCCGATTCGGCAGCTCGCGGTCCAACACCATCATGCGCATGTCGTAGCCGGCATGTTGGAACACGGCTGGCTTGATCGGCGAGTGCTCGGCGTCGCCTGGGACGGCACGGGCTATGGAACCGACGGCACAATCTGGGGTGGCGAGTTTCTCGTCTGCTCGTCGAGCGGATTTGAGAGGGTGGCGCGCCTGCGTCCCTTCTCGCTGCCCGGCGGCGAGGCGGCGATCCGCGAGCCATGGCGGATCGCTCTCGCCGTGTGCAGTCAGCTCGACCGCTCCATCAATTTCGTCACCTGGCCGGGTTGGAAAGTCGACAGCCACAGAAGCGCATCGATCCAACAGATCATCGATCGACCGAAGCTCTCGCCAATCACGTCTAGTGCCGGCAGGTTAGTTGATGCGGCGGCCGCTCTTATTCTCGGATTTGACCGCGCCGATTTTGATGGTCAGGCGGCGATGCGGCTGGAAGCGGCCGCCGACCGCGATGCAAAAGGTTGGTATGAGTTTCCGTTGTCGGAAGGCGGATTGCCGGAACTCGACTGGCGCCCGCTGTTTGCCGGATTGCTGGCCGACGGGCGTCGTGGCGTGGAGCCGAGCGTGATGGCAATGCGCTTTCATCGCAGCTTAGCCCACGGCATTCTGCGCGTGTGCCGGCACTGGCGAGAAATGCCAGCGGTCCTCTCGGGCGGTGTCTTCCAAAACAAATTGCTGACCGAACTCGTAGTCGAGATGCAAGACGAATCCCAACCACTCGGCCTGCCGGGAATTATTCCGCCCAACGATGGCGGCTTGGCAGCGGGGCAGCTGGCCATTGCCGCTGCAATCGGAGGTGCTCTGCGATGTGCTTAGCGATTCCCGGTCAAGTCGTCGAGGTACTGGACGCCGAGCCGCCGTTTACGGCCGCACTCGTGGAATTCGCCGGAGTGCGCCGGCAGGTGAGCCTCGCCTGTGTGCCTGAAGCCTCGAAGGGCGACTATGTATTGGTGCACGCGGGAGTTGCGATAAGTCGAATCAACGCGGCCGAAGCCGCTAAGGTGATCGCCGCCTTGGAGGAGCTCGATTTGGATGAGGACGAGTATTAGCGTCGGCGGCAACGCCCAAGGAAACTGGCCGGCGTTGCCGCCGGCGCTAACAACCCGCCACTTTTTTACCGGATTGCGTCGCCATGAAATTCGTCGACGAGTACCGCCGGCCCGAGCACTGCCAGCGTTTGCTGAATGAGATTCGCCAAACGGCCACGCGCCCCTGGACGCTCATGGAGGTTTGCGGCGGCCAAACGCACGGCCTGTTGCGCTACGGCATCGACGCCGCGCTGGAAGGCGCCGTGCGATTGATCCACGGACCTGGATGCCCGGTTTGCGTGACACCGCTGGAATCGATTGACCTGGCGATTGAGCTGGCTAGGCGGCCCGGCGTGACCGTTACGAGCTTTGGCGACATGCTGCGCGTGCCAGGGAGCCATGCAAACCTGCTGCAGGCCCGCGCCGAGGGCGGTAACGTGCAGATCGTCTATTCGCCGCTCGATGCCGTTCGTTTTGCCGAGCAGCACCCCGATCGTGAAGTCGTGTTTTTTGCTGTCGGCTTTGAGACGACCGCACCGGCCACGGCGCTGGCCGTTCATCAAGCGGGCGAGCTTGGTTTGAAAAACTTCTCGCTCCTTGTATCACACGTCCGCGTTCAGCCGGCGATGGAACTGCTCGCCGAAAGTGAAGACAACTGCGTGCAAGGTTTTCTCGCGGCCGGCCATGTCTGTACCGTCGCTGGCTATGAGAGCTATGAGCGGTTCGTGGAGAGATACCGCCTGCCGGTTGTTGTCACCGGCTTTGAACCAGTCGACTTGTTGATGGGAATCCAGGAATGCGTACGCCAACTCGAACGTGGTGAAGTATCGGTTGTAAATTGCTATAGCCGTTCGGTCGCCGCGCCGGGTAACCAGCGGGCCCTTGCGATCATGGACGATGTCTATGAGATATGCGACCGGCCCTGGCGCGGGCTGGGTGTCGTGCCTTGCGGCGGATACCGGCTCCGCGCGAAGTGGGCGCAGTTCGATGCCGACCATCGCTTCGCGCGGCGTGCAGCTGCTGTGCGGGAGTGCTCGGAGTGCCGCAGCGGCGAGGTGCTCACTGGCCGCATTAAACCGACCGAATGCGCGCAGTTCGGCGTTCGCTGCACGCCGGATTCGCCGCTCGGTGCACTGATGGTCTCGGCCGAAGGGGCCTGCGCGGCGTACTACCGCTATGCTCCGATGAGAGGTACGGCAGCAGCGAACACCGTCTGAGGCCTTCATGGCAACAACCACAACGAGCTTGAGTTGTCCGGTGACAAACGTCACGTCCACCGACCGCGTGATGCTCGCGCACGGTGAAGGCGGCCGGCTGATGCGTCAATTAATCCGCCGGCGAATCATGCCGGCCGTCGATAATGAATTTCTCCGCATTGCGGGAGATGCTGCGGTCCTTCCAAAGCTTCAAGGACCGATCGCTATGACGACCGATAGTTTCGTGGTGTCGCCGCTGTTCTTTCCCGGCGGTGACATCGGCTCCTTGGCCGTCTATGGAACTGTCAATGATCTTGCCGTGGCCGGCGCCACACCACGTTGGATCAGCTTGGCGCTGATTCTCGAAGAAGGATTGGAAATGGCCGTTTTGGAGCGGGTGCTTGCCAGCGTAGCGGAAGCGGCAAAGCGCGCCGGCGTGCTGGTTGTTGCCGGCGATACGAAAGTCGTGCCCCGCGGCGCCGCGGATCGGATATTTATCAATACGACCGGCATTGGAGAAATAGTCGCAGCGCCGCCGGCCGGACCAAATGCGATCGAAGTTGGCGATGAGCTGATCGTCACCGGTCCCATCGCCCGTCACGGTATTGCCGTAATGGCCGCTCGCGAAGGGCTTGCCTTTGATCCTCCGCCGCGGAGCGATACCGCGCCGCTGCTGGATGCGGTTGTGGCACTGCAGCAAGCGCCCATTCCACTCCGCGCGCTGCGTGATGCAACCCGCGGCGGGGTCGGCGCGGTACTTCATGAATGGGCGGAAGCCAGTGGAAAGACCCTCATCATTGAGGAGCGGCTGCTGCCCGTAACTCCCGAAGTTCGCGGCGCTTGCGAGTTGCTCGGTCTGGATCCCATCCACGTTGCCAACGAGGGCACGATGGTCATTGCCGTACCGCGAGGCTGCGCGCAGAGAGCGATTGAAGTGCTTCGCAACGTTCGCGAGACCGCTGGATCGGTCTGCATTGGTCACGTCGAGCCGCGCGGCTTGGCCCCGGTATTGGTCGAACGAATCGCGGGGCAAAAGATACCGCTCGACGAACCGATCGGCGCACCGCTGCCGCGAATTTGCTGACCTTTGATTGCAAGAAGACAAAGGGCAAACGCGGCGGCACCGTTTTCTATTGACCCCCACGCAGTAAATGAACGTTTTCTGGCTGAAAGATGACGGCTGATAGCTGACAGCCGCGATCCGCATCGGTTCATTCGCCGCGCAGCCCTGAATAATAGAAACGTGTGATCCGGTACGGAACGCGAACCTCATTGCCTTTTTCGAACGGATATCACGTACGCGATCCAAGGCCCTATGCACATTCCGGCGAGAAAGACGGCAATTCCCGCGGCGAATTCAAACGTCGTCGCGTGCGCGATAAGTTGCATGGCTGGCTCCTCGATCTGCTAGATGATACGAAGCACTTTCTATCTGTAGACCTTGAGTGTGCCCATATGGCACACGGCTGTGCTATACGACACAGCCCACGTTTCCGTTTTCGGTCGATCGTCCGTATTTCGCCGAGACTAAGCCGCATTAGGTCGTCGAAAGCACCGGTTTTCCTGCCGTTCGACGATGAACCACTCGGCAGCCGGTGGACTAAACGTAGTTGCACGCCTTGTCGACCAATCGGCACTGGCTTTGCAATGAAACTCTTGTGCCAATCTCCTGAGTCAAGATTTTCGAGGATTCGTACCATGAACGCGTCAGATGAACTTGACGAATATCGGACCGAACTGCGCTCCGCCGTGTGCAGCCGCTGCATCGAGCGTCTGCCCAACGCACCGCCATGCGGGCCATTGGGCAAGGGATGTGGTATCGAGCGGCACTTGGCCGGCCTGGTTGAGATTTGCCGCACGACCGACAGCGCGCTGATTGATCCCTATATCGAAAAGCTGCATAACACGATTTGTGTCCGGTGTGATTTGAAAGACACGCCGGCTTGTCCATGTCCCCTTGAC
Organism: uncultured Planctomycetaceae bacterium; assembly: GCA_964532675.1. GTDB lineage: Bacteria > Planctomycetota > Planctomycetia > Pirellulales > Lacipirellulaceae > JABDGM01. Next base: position 12,667 of record CAZHIV010000472.1, on the reverse strand, counting down.
TATCTGCTGCAACTTGCCGTGGAAGCAGTGGAACGAGTCGAGCGGCGCCGCGCGCCGGAGGCTGTGCCAATCGTCCATTCAAACTCAATCGACAATCGACAGCGAAACGAGCTACTTTAGACCGCGATCCTAGATCGGAGGATTTATCAATGGTCCAACACATGCAAATCGACGAACAAGTTTCTGTTGGAGGCCAGGTAGACAAGAAACAGCTGGGACAATTGGCCGGCGATGGCTTCAAAACGATTATCAACCTGCAAGTCCACGGTGAGGAGAACCAGCGGATGTCGCCGGAGGTGGAGGGTCAGAATGTCCGCGAGTTGGGCTTGCAGTACATCCATTTCCCCGTTTCAAAGGAGACGATGAGCGCTGACAAGGTGGACGATTTCCGAAAGTTGCTGGTCGATCGCCCCAAGCCTATTTTCGCGCACTGCAGTTCGGGAAAGCGATCCGGCGCCTTGGTGATGATGGCCAGAGCGGTTGAGCGAGGCTGGACAGGTGTGGAGACTCTGGCTATCGCCGAAAAGATGGGCTTTGAATGCGATGTGCCGGAGCTCAAGGAGTTTGTGAAGAGTTACGTCGATAGCCGACGATAAACACGGCGCGACGCGGTCAGTTCGGTGAGTAGTTGCCATGTTATTTCACCAACGCTTTGTTTCCGGCCTGGCGATTGCCTCGTACATCGTCGGCGACGAGAAGTCCGGCGAGGCCGTTGTCATCGATCCCACGCGTGATGTCGAGGACTTTATCAGCTACGCTCGCGCGAACGACTTGCACATTCGGCGCATCATCGAGACGCACGTGCATGCCGATTTCGTCACCGGCTCGCGCGAATTGAAAGCGCGCCTCGACAACAAGCCAACGATTCACTGCTCGGCGTACGGTGGCGACGATTGGACCCAGCCATACGCGGATGACTACGTTAAGGAAGGCGATCAACTGGAAGTCGGCAACGTGCGGCTGGAGTTTTTGCACACGCCGGGCCACACGCCCGAGCACATTTGCGTCACGCTGCGGGACCTATCTCGTAGCGCGGACGTCCCCTGGCTGATTTTCACGGGCGACTTTTTATTTGTCGGCGACGTTGGCCGCCCCGACCTGTTGGGCGAGGAAGCACAGCAGCAGCTGGCTCACCAGCTGTACAGCAGTGTTTTTGATAAACTGCCGAAGTTGCCGGATATTACCGAAGTATTCCCGGCGCACGGTGCCGGCTCGCTGTGCGGAAAGGCGATTGGCTCGCGGCGCTCCTCGACGGTCGGCTACGAGCGGCGTTTCAATCCATCGCTGCAGAAGAAGCCGGAAGGCGATTGGGTCCGCGACCTGCTTACCGAGATGCCGCTCGCGCCGCCCTACTTTCGTCGCATGAAACAGGTGAATAAGGAGGGGCCGCCTATCATCGGCCCTACGTTGCCTGGCCAGAAGCGATGGAGTGCCGGGGAAGTTTATGAACGGGTTTGCGAAGAATGCCTGGTCCTGGATGTGCGTTCCAAAGAGGCTTTTGCCGCGGCCCACATTCCAAATGCGATTAACATTCCACTGGGAGACATCCTGCCGACATGGGCGGGTTGGGTCTTGCCATACGACCGGCCGACGCTGGCGGTTCTCGACGATCCGGCGGACATGTCGACGGTCACAACCCACCTCTTGCGCGTCGGCTTCGATGACGTGCGCGGCTATCTCGAAGGGGGAATCGATGCGTGGGAGACGGGCGGATTTCCGCTAGCGAAGCTCAACACCATTTCCGTTCATGAACTTCGCAAACAGTTGAACGACATTCGCGCCGGGTCGTTAACGCTCCTCGACGTCCGCACAGAAAAAGAATGGGACTCGGGGCACATCGAGGGCGCGACTCACATTCACGGCGGCAAGCTGCAGGAACGCTTTGAGGATGTGGCCCGCGACAAGCCGATCGCAGTTGTTTGCGGTTCGGGTTACCGCGCGTCGATTGCCGCGTCGTTTCTCAAACGAGAGGGATTCGACCGAGTAACCAATGTTATGGGGGGAATGAGTGCGTGGAGTGCCGCCGGCCTTCCGACTGCGACCAATTAATTGCAGATAGGATCACCATGGGAGACTCGCGCTGCGCCGTTGCTGGCCGCGATAGGGCTTTCCACACCGTGTATCAGGAAAAACCGCTTTTCGCCACGACCGTGTCAGATCGGCACAGGTGATCAACTTGGAACGTACACCTTGCGAAGCTGCTGCCGAACTAATCATCCATGATTATCGCTTGCGCTTCGATTCTGGTTGAGCCGCATTGGGCAGGCGGTGCGGCGGCATGCCGCTTCGGTATACGGCTCACTTTCAATGCGCGCCGCCTCTTCAAATCGCGGCAACCACGCTAGGAATAGTTCGCACACTTCGCCATTCTCATCACGAGGCAAGGATCGGCCTTGGCGTCGATTCGCAGCCATGGCGCCACCTATTCAATCTTGCGACGGTTCGCACCAGCGTTCGGTGGTGGTATCATGTTCGCCATGGAAACCGACCTGGCGACACGTAAGCGACACCCCTGGCGAATCGTCGTCGTCACACTGGTTGCCGCGGTGGCTACGTACTACTTGCTGCCCGCGGGCATGAACGAGCTGGCGCGGCGAGCGGCAGCCATCTTTGTGGTGGCGGCCATCTTCTGGGCCACTGAGGCCATCCCGCTGTTCGCCACGTCGCTGCTGGTGATTGCGATGGAGATTTTCTTCCTCGCATATCAGGGTGGGCTGGCCGGAGTACTGCCGGCTCGCAGCGCCTTTCCGCCCGACCCGGCTGATCCGACTTCCCCGCTGCGGCTCAGCTTCCACCATTTTCTCGAACCGTTCAGCTCGCACATAATCATCCTGTTCCTGGGCGGCTTCCTGCTTTCGGCGGCGATGACCAAGACGGGTGTCGACCGGGCGATCGCCTCGAAAGTGCTGCGGCCGTTTGCCGCGAGGCCGGTACAACTCGTGTTTGCCGTGATGGGGGTGACTGCGTTTTTTTCGATGTGGATGAGCAACACGGCCACCGCAGCAATGATGCTGGCGATCGTCAGCCCGATGCTCCGAAACCTGACCCCTGAGGCGAAGTTTGGCCAGACGCTGGTGCTGGCCGTCGCATTCGCTGCAAACATTGGGGGACTCGGCACGCCGATCGGCAGCCCGCCAAACGCCGTGGCGCTCGCCGCCCTGCGATTGGCCGGCTACCAGATCACGTTCGTCGACTGGATGCTCATGGCGGTGCCGCTGACGGTGCTGCTACTGGTCGTGGCGGGTGGGCTGTTGATCGCGTTTTTCCCACCGGAGAAGGAGCTAGCGATCCCCGAGATCCAAAAGGTCGAGTCGATCGGCGCGACGGGCCGCGTGACGATCGTCGTGCTGGCGTGTGCGATCCTGTTGTGGCTCACCGGCAACCTGCACGGCATTAATCCGGCGGTGGTGGCGCTGGCCGCGGCCGCGGCATTGTCCACGATGCGCGTGCTGGAACGCGATGATCTGCAGCACATCGACTGGGATGTGCTGGTGCTGATGTGGGGCGGTTTGTCGCTTGGCCTGGCCATGCAGATCACCGGCTTGGTGCAGTATTTGGGCGAGCTTCCGATGGGCGGTCTCGACGGCCTGCTGCTGGCGACCATTGTCGTCTTGATTAGCGTGGCCGTATCGACGTTCATCAGCAATACGGCTGCGGCAACTCTGCTCATTCCGATGGCATTGACGCTCAGTGAGATAGACACGGAGCGCGTGCAATTGGCTCTGTTGGTGGGCATCTCCTGCTCATTCGCGATGGCGATGCCCGTCTCGACGCCGCCCAACGCCCTCGTATTCGCCAGTGGCCGCGTGCCCGTGCGGTCGATGCTCAGCATCGGGACGGCCATCTCGCTCATTGCTGTCGTCGCGCTGCTGTTGGGCTATCAAATAATCCTACCGTGGGTCGTAAGCCGCGCCCTCCCGTGAAGCAACTGGCACGAATGGCGACGGGCGTTGCAACTCGACGCTCACATACCGCTAGGGAAACGCCAGTTTTGCCTTGTTCAAAAGGACTTTCCCAGGCTGGATGCCGCCGGTTCGAGTCCGGTCGCCCGCTCTTTGGCCGCTCTTGCGGCAACTCGATTCGCGCCCCGCTCTGGGGCATCAAACGTACGGCAACTGTCCCTTTTTGGCATTCGCCAGGTTGAGCAGCAAGTCGGCCAGTGCCTGCGTGACCGCCTGAAAGAATCGCTCGCCCTTTTTAGCCGTGGCCCGCGCGGGGTTGCCGCTGCCGGTGTCGGGATGGGTTTGCGACCACGGCCGCGGCGTCCACACGCCGGGCTGGGTGAGCCCCTCGATCGCGAACGGCCGCCCGTCGCCCGGCCCCGCTTGCGGCAGCTCGACCAGCTTGGGGCACAGGTGCAGCAGCAGGCTCGTCTCGAACTCGTCGGCATGATCGCCGGGTTCCTCGAACAGTTCGTTTTTCAGTTCAGGGATCATCCGGAAGAATTCCGCGACCACGATCAGCAGTTTGTGCTCCGCCTGCACGTCTCGCACCAGCGGCTGAAACTGGTTGCCGCCGTGTCCGTTCACGATCACGAGGCGATCGATGCCCTGCCGAACGAGGGAGCGGGCCACGTCGTGGAGGATCGCCAGCGCAGTCGGCGTTCTGAAGCTGATCGTTGCGGCCTGGTCGAGCTGCTGCTCGTCGTTGCCGAAGGGGATCGCCGGCAGCACCATGACGGCCGCCCCGCCTTGGGATGCCAGCTCGGCGGCCCGCTCGGCGACGCGGGTCGCTTCGATCACGTCGGTTCCGTACGGCAGGTGCCGGTTGTGGGCCTCCGTCGCGCCCCACGGCAGCACCGCCACCCGCGGCGGCGACTCGGTGAGCTGCCGGTGGTTGGCTTCCATCAGTAAGAAGGGACGCGGCGGCATTGGGTTAGTTGGCGACATCCGGGAATTCTACCTGTAGGGAACGGCCTCTGTGCCGTTCCGTCGATCCTGTAGGGAACGGCCTCTGTGCCGTTCCGTCGATCCAACACACAACGCGGAACGCCGCAGAGGCGTTCCCTACAGAAAACTAATTCAGAACGAGCGGGCCGTCGCCGCAAAAGTCCGGGTTGCCGAACTGCGTGATCGGATGGCCGAAGCCGTGCGCCAGCGCCATGAGCAGCCGATTATGAGCCACTTTCGGCAACTTCGCTGAGCGGCCCATTTGGAAATCAAGTGCGCCGCCCACGAGCACGAAGGGGATGTCGTCCAGCGTGTGATTGTTGCCTTTGCCCAGCTCGTTGGTCCAAATGATGAGCGTGTTGTCGAGCAGCGTGCCGTCGCCGCCGGGTTCGGGCGTCTCGGCCAGCCGCTGGGCCAGGTAGGCCAGCTGCTCGCAGTACCAGCGGTTGATCCGGGTGAGCTTCTCCTGCGCCTCGGCGTTCGAATCGGGCTCGTGCGACAAGCCGTGATGCCCTTCGTCGACGCCGATCCAGCTCATCTTCGCCTGGCCTACCGAGTTGGTGTACTGCAGCGTCGCCACGCGCGTGAAGTCGTTCACAAAGCTGTTGACCATCAGCTCGATCTGCATCCGGCTGATGGCCGGCATGTTGTCGTTCTGCGCTTTGATGCCCGGCTCGAGCACCGGCTCGGCGTGCACGGAGTGCGAATTGGCGGCCGCCCGCAACTGCTGCTCCGTATCGCGCACGAACGCCGCCTGCTCGTCGAGCAGCCGTCGGTCCTCCGTGCTCACCGTCGCGCGGAGCTTTTGCAGGTCGTCCTGCAAATCGTCGAGCACGCTGACCAGGTTCTGGCGATCCTTCGTCTGGCCGAAGAGCCGGTCGAACATCTGGTACGGATCGTCGATCGGCGCGACCGGCTTGTTCGGCCCGCGGTACACCATCCGCGTCCAGGTGTCGGCCCGCTCCGGCACCAGCACGCCGAACTCCAGCGAGCCGAACCGGGTGCGAGTGGCCGGGTCTTGCTGCAGATGGTTGCGGATTTCCTGGTCGATCGAGATGCCGCTGGCCCAGCCGGCCGGCGTATTGCCGCCGCCCTGCACGTTGCCGGGGAACAATTCCACGCCGGTGAGCAGGCAGCCGATGCCGCGCATGTGATTGTCGCCGTCGCCGCGGACCCGGTCGCAAACGCCGCGCAGAACGAGCGCCCGGTCCTTGAACGGCTCCAACGGCGAGAGGCTTTCCTTGAGCGCGAACTCGTCGCCCTCTTCGTCGGGCCAGAACGTATCGGGCACCACGCCATTGGGGCTGAATATGACCACCAGGCGCTGCTTGCGGCGCGACTGGTTCGCAAACGCCAGCCCCGGCAAGTTCCAGATAAACGGCGTCACCGCCGCGCTAAGGCCCAGCTCACGCAGAAAACCGCGGCGCGTATGGGAACGTGGCATTACAGGCACTCCGAATCAGGGACCACGAAAAACACGAAAAGACGCGAAAACGGGAGCGCTCTGGCGCACTCCAAACCGATCATCATCAACTCTTTCGCGTCTTTTTGTGTTTTTCGTGGTTACTCCAATCCCCCACCAGTGTCGCGTCCCACGAGCGCCGTGACAACCATAATCTCGACGGCCAGCTCGCGAATGTTGAAATCGTGATCGGCAAACGACTGTCGCAGGTCGTCGAGCATCGTCGGCCCGTAGGCCCGCACCGGCTGCTGCACCAGATGGTGAAACAGTTGCTCAACGAACGCCGCGTGGCTGGCCGGGCTTGCCGCCAGGTACTCGCCCAAGGCGCGGGCGCCCTGCAGATTCACGATCGCGCCGGACGGATCTTGATAGTCCGCCCTGTCGTCGATGGCTTTGCCGCGGTCCGTTTCGCGGTAGCGGCCGACCGCATCGAACCGCTCCAGCGCGAAGCCGAGCGGGTTGATGATCGTATGACACGTCATGCAGGCCGCGTCTCGCGTTTGCAGCGCGACCCGCTCGCGGGTGGTAAGTTCCGGATGCAGCTCGGGCTCAAGCGGCGTGAAGGCCTCGGGCGGCGGCCGCAGCGAATGGCCCAGCACGCCGCGGGCCAGGAACACGCCCCGATGAATGGGCGAAGTCTCATCGGTGTACGCATAGCGGGCCATCACGTAAGGGTGGGTGAGCACGCCGGCCCGCTTGCCCCCGTCCAGCCGCACTTTGCTGAAACTCGTCGACGCATCGGCGCCGGCCCCCGCGCCGTAGAACTCCGCGAGTTGCCGGTTGACAAATACTTCGTCCGACAGGAGCAGTTGCCGATAGTCCGCGCCCTCAGACCACACGACGTCGTCCAGAAACGTCTCCAGCGACGTCCGCAATTCGGCAATCGTCGCCCGGTCGAAGTCCGGGAACTTCTGCGAATCCTTGCTCAGGTCGGCGTCGGCGTCCAATCGCAGCCAGGTGAAAAGAAACTCGCGAAGCTTCGTCCTGGCGCGCGGGTCGGCCAGCATCCGCTCGGCCTGTTGCCGCATGGCTTCTTCATCGGCCAGCTCGCCCGACGCCGCGGCGGCGAGCAGCGCCCGATCGGGAATCGAGTCCCACAGGCCGAACGATAGCCGAGCCGCCACCTGGTACGGCTGCGGCCCGCCGCCCAGCTCGCGGTACAAAAACCGGGGCGACTTGAGCGCCAGCAGCACGATGCGCCGCACGCCGGCATCCACGTCACCCGCCTCTTCGAACCGCCGCTCGACGTACTGTCGCGTCAACTCGTCGTCGAGCGGCCGGCGGAATGCCCGCTCCACAAGCTCCGCACAAAACACGCGTGTATTGTGCGCCTGATACAACGCATCGCCGGATCGGGCGACCAGCTTGTCGAGCCGCTGGCCGACGTAGCCGGCCGCGGCGATCGCGGCTGCGGTCGTGGCTTCGTCCCACGCCGGGGAGATCGCCGTGCCGCGCTCCCAGCCGTAGCTGCGGTCGTCCGGCGGGAACGGCGTGTCGCAAATGAACGTCTCCGGGGCCTCGTGGGGCGACAGGTACTCCGGCGGAATCGGCTCCGGCATACCGCCCGGCCGCTGCCACCGCAGGGCGACGAATGCCGGGGCGGAGGGCGGCTTTTCCTTTTGCTTTTTCTCGTCGTTCACGCCCTGCTTTGCCTTGGTGAACTCCAGCCGCAAGGCGTAGGCCCGCCCGCCCACCAGGAACATGCTGGCCCGGTGCTCCGTCTCGTCGCCCGACTTGACCCAGGCGTCGACGAGCGGCACCTTGTCGTCGTTGACCCACAGCCGCGCGGCGTGGTCGGTGTGCACGATGAACTCGTAATCGCCCGTCTCCGGCGCCAGGACCGAGCCGCTCCAGCGGATCGAAAAGCGGCGCGGCTGGTCGATCTCCGCGACGGGGGCCTCGGTGCCGAAATCAAAATCGACCAGCGGGTCGATCCGCGAGGCGGCGCGCTCTTTCTTCCCCGCCGGCTGGCGGCTGTTGAAGTACTCGCCGCTCAGCCCGCGCTCCTCGCCCCACTCGAACGGTTTGCCGAAGCTCGCCATCAAGTCGGCGACCGCGCGCCGATGCTGGTCGACCGTGAGGCGGGCCAGCTCGATGCGCGCCGGCCGGTTGCGCTCCCGGGCGATCGCCGAGTAAAAGCTCTCATGCACGAACGCGGCGGCGGCCCGCGCCTCGGCGGCAGTCAGCGAGCCCGGATCATCCTCCGGCATCGTCTCGCCGATGACTTCCGCAAGCTGCGCGACCGAGTAATCGCCTTCCAGCCGCGCTGGGTTATTCTCCGTTCCCTCGCCGCCGGCCCCGTGGCAACCGGCGCACCTCGCCGCGTAAATCTGCGCGCCGTTCAACTCGACATCGGCGCCGCGCTCGGCGCGCGCATGCATGGACAATGCCGTGAACAAAAAGAGGCACGGCACCAAGCACCGCGGCCAATGAATTGGCGGTGTTCGCACGGCGGCTGGCGGTTCGGGGAGGGAAGCGAAGCGGGACGCGGCGGCGGCCGCCGACAAGGCGCAATTATGCTTCGTTCCCGGCCGATTGGCAACCGGCCGAGCGGCCACCGCGCCGATCAGTCCGCGTCCTCTGTATCGCGGGTGTCGATAACCAGCGGGCCTTTCAGGTGCTCTTCGATAACGTGCGAGGGCAGCGTCAGTACGCGGTAAAGGCAGAACGCCGTAAGAGCGAGCACCGAGCCCACAGACACGGCCATAATGAGCCAACCGGCTGCTGTCATGGAAGTGTTCCCTTCGTCCGCGTCCAGCGGGATTACAGCTTCAACCTACCTTCTTTTTCCCAGCGCCGGCCCGCAATCCGCACGAGCAGCAAGAGGAACGCGAAGACCACGCCGATGAACAGGATCGAGTACAGCGGCACGCCGCCGGCTGAGAGCGTTTCCCAATAGTCTGGTCCCTTGGTGATGCAAATCCCGACGAAAATGGCCACGAGGTAGAGCGGCGTGATGAACTTGAGAATCCACTGCACGAAGTGCGACACGCGGATGTGCGCGCCCCGATGGAGTTCCTCATTGCCCCGCTCGATGCCGAAGACCCATCCGTAAAGAATGGCCTGAATCATGGCGAGGATGAAGATGAACATCGTGCCGATCCAGAAATCGAACGTATCCAGGGCGAGCGTGTCCTTCGAAAAGTAAACGACGAAACCTGTCCCAAACGCGCTGATCAGCCCTAGCATGGCCGCCGAGGCGTGCCGCCGCAGCCCCAGGCCTTCCTCGAGAAATGCGATCACCGGCTGCAGCATCGAGAGGCTGCTGGTAATCGCCGCCAGGAAGAGCATGAAGAACCACAGGAAGCCGAAGAAGCGGCCTCCCGGCATCACCGCGAACACGTTGGGCAGGGCGTTGAAGCCCAGGCCGAAGGTTCCCTGAGTCGTTGCCGCCACGCCCAGGAAAATGAACGCGGCAGGCAGCGTGATGAGCCCGCCCAGGCAAACCTCGAAGAATTCGTTGACGCTGCTGGCCGTCAGCCCGCTGAGCGCGATGTCGTCGTCGCGGCGGATATAGCTGGAATAGTTGATGATGATGCCGAAGCCGACCGACAGGCTGAAGAAAATCTGCCCCGAGGCAGCCAGCCACGTTTCGGGTTTGGTCAGGTATTCCGCGTTGGGGTTCCACATCGAGCCCAGGCCGGCCGTCACCTTGTCGACGCCGAGCGTCAGCACGCGCACCAGTACGCACAGCGCACATACGGCCATGATCGGCATCGCCACTTTGCAGAAGCTTTCAATGCCTTTGGCAACGCCCCGGTAGATAAAGACGAAATTCAGCAGGAAAACGAAGATGAGAACTCCGACGAGCTCGTTGCTGCCGCCCTCGTAGATGAATCCGTCGGCATTCGCGCCGACGAATCGATTGAAGTGCTCCTGATACGCTGCCGGCTCACTGCCGAGATTCAGATTCCCCACCAGATAATCGTAGGCGTAACCGAGGCACCAGGCTTCGATCACCACGTAATACATGTAGATTACGAGCGGTATCAGCAGCGCGAGCGCGCCAAAATACTTGGCCAGTCGATGCGGCCAAATCACGGAGTAGATCCCCGGGGCCGAATTAAATCCCTTCGCCCCGCCGTAGCGGCCCATCGTCCACTCGGCCCAGCAAAGCGGAATGCCCAGCAGCAGCAGCGAAATGAAATACGGCAGCATGAAGGCGCCGCCGCCGTTTTGCGCCGCCTGACCTGGAAAGCGAAGAAAATTGCCCAGCCCCACCGCCGAGCCGGCCACCGCCAGGATCACCCCGATCCGCGTCGCCCATTGCTCCTTCGAGCCGGTCGGAGTGGATGGTTGATCTGCCATGGGCGACTCCTGGTTCGTCACGCGGCGGGCGAGTTGCGCCGGGCAGTATAGCCGACCGCCGCGAAACGTCTCAACCCGAAGGTACAATCAATTGCAGACGCATATCCGCCTTACGGGAGATTGTCCCACAGCCACTGCGGCGCGAAGAACAGCACGATCACCAGGCCGGTGCACGCGACCCCGGCCACGCACGACGACCAGACGACGCCCTGGCGAGGCTCTTCCGCCTCGGCCGGCTCGAGGAACATCAGCGCGATAAGTCGCAGGTAGTACCAGGCGCCGATCGCGGCGTTCAGGGCCAAGAGGATCGCCAGCGTGCGGCCGAGGTTCGTGCCGTCCGACCAGGCGGCCAGAAACAGGTTCAGCTTCGCAAAGAATCCGGCCGTCGGCGGCAGGCCCGCCAGGCTGAACAGGCACACCGCCAGCAGGATCGCGATGCCCGGATGCCCGCGATTGAGGCCGCGAAGGTCGGCATCCGTTCGCAGCGAGCGACGCTCGGAGTCCACCGCGCCGAAGAGCGCGAACACGCCGATCGTCATCAGGCCATAGGCGGCCAGGTAGAACAGCGTCGCGCTTACCCCGCCGACCGCCTCCTTCTCGCCGACGGTCAGGCCGATCAGCATGTAGCCCGCGTGCGCAATGCTGGAGTAAGCCATCAGGCGATACAGGTTCGCCTGCCGCAATGCCATGAGATTGCCCACGAACATCGTGGCCACCGCCAGCAGTGCGATGAGTTGCCGCGCGGAATCGTCCGGCAGCCAGTCAGTCGCAGCAGGGGTCACGCCCGTCAGCGGCAGGACCCGCAGCAGCGCTACGAATCCGACCACCTTGGGAATGAACGAAAGCAGCGCCGCGTTCGAGGCGGTCGTGCCCTGAAATACGTCGGGCACGTAGAAATGAAACGGCACGGCGGCGATCCGAAAGCTCAGCCCGGCCACCAGCAGTCCCATCGCAATCTGCAGCCAGCGCCCCTTCGCCCCGGACTCGACTTCCGCGAGCGCGGCGGCGACGGCACTGAACTTCGTGCTGCCCGCGGCGCCGTACAGCCAGCTCAGCCCGTACAGCACCAGCGCCGAGGAAAACGCGCTCAGCAGGAAGTATTTGACGGCCGCTTCCCGTCCCGACTGATCGTGGCGCGGCAAATACAGGATGACGTAGGTGGGGATGCTCACCAACTCCAGCGCGAGAAACAGCGAGACGAGATCGTCGGCGGCCGCCACGAGGTTGGTCCCGGCCAGGATGGCCAGCAGGCAAGCGTGCGCTTCGGCGGAGTGGGCGTCGTCGATCTGGTTCCACAACATCAGGACCAGGACGAAACCGGCCGAGAGCGACAAGCCCCGCGTATACCAGACCAGCTCGTCGAGCCGAAACAGGGCGCCTTGATATTCCTCGCGCCCGCCGCCGAACCACACGGCCCAGGCCACGCCAATCGCCGCCAGCGACAGCAGGCCCCACCGGTTTCGCAACCCTGCCGGCGCTTCGCCCGCATGGCTCACCAGCATCGGCCCCACCAGGAACATCGCGCAGACCGTCGCCAGCAGGATGATCTCCGGCACCAGCAACGGCGGCGTGGCGTGAATATGTGCGATGGCGTCAGTCACGGAGCGAGCTCAGTAGGTGCCGCGAGCCGAGCGGCACTTCGGTAGGGGGTTGCGAAGGCTGTCCGCCTCGGCTCGGCGGACGTACAGTAATCGGCCGCTCCTCGTACAGTTCGACGACCGCGTCAATATCGGGCCCGATCGTCTCCAGCAGCGGCTGCGGCATCACGCCAAGCGCCAGGCAAAGGGCACAGATCGGCGCCACCGCGGCAATCTCCCGCCAGTTCATGTCGCCGATCGCGTGGCCTTCGTGCGCCGGCTCGCGGAGCGGGCCGAAGAAGGCCCTCTGGATCATCGACAGCAGGTACCAAGCGCCGAGCACCACGCCCGACGTGCCGAGCACCGCGTAAACGGCGTGCCGGCCGAACATACCGATCAGCGACAGCACCTCGCCGACAAAGCCGTTCAAG
>CAZHIV010000471.1:0-11832 GCA_964532675.1 uncultured Planctomycetaceae bacterium | reverse complement strand
TCACCATCTACGTCGATGGCCACGACGTCGCTCAGCGGCCCCAGGACGAGGGTGGGGCCGGCATCAGGCCATCGCCTGAACCAGTACCGCAGAACGGGCAGCTCGGGATGTACCGTCTGGTACGACCTCCAGGCGAGGCAGGGCTTCTTCTGGCCGGGCAGCTGCGGCACTATGGACCAGCCTCGATCGACATATTCGGCGATCAGATCAAGCGTCGGGGTAATCCCACGCAGGTTGATGATCGGGCCATTGGTCGGCTGTTGACACGATGAGAGATCTGCCCAATAATACATCTGTACACTATATGGAGCTCGCGTGGTCGTGTCGGCAAACAATGGCCACGCGAGCTTGTTTTATCGTTACTTAACCCCCGCCTTCTCTAACTCAGTCTCTGCCTGTCGGATTGCCGCTTGGCGTTGGCGCGTGGTGCGAGGCGATGTCGTCCCATCTTTCGCTGCGGTAACCTGCGCGAAGAATTCTTCCACGTCAGCGAGCGTGCTGCAGCGCCGCCCACCACACAGGTATGAGCGCAATCGCACGCCGCGAATACCATGCTGCCGCCAGCGGTGCAGCGAGCTAATGTGGGGTCGACCCGGAATTTCTTTTGTCAACATAGCGAATGGAATCAGATCATTGCATTTCATGCTGGCCTCGCTCACTCGTCTTCACGGTATCGCCGCTCGCACTGAATGGTATTAATCTTTTGTAATGAATCGCACGTGTCAGGCAATGCGGCGCAAGTAAGGTTTTGAAACAGCGCCGCGATTTCAATCTGCGCATCTGAAAGGTGAAGCTGAGGGCGGCACGCCTGCGAAGCCTGCAGTCAAGGTGCAGACCGTCGAGCGTTGGAGACGGCGCGAGCCCAACGTCTAGGCAGCTCTCAACTAGGCGCCGAGCTTGCGGGGTTCATGTGCCCCCACCGGAAGGTATCTGTCCGGTGAACTCCTGGGGTTTGCGAGGACGGAGTCGGTGGGCGCCGGTTGGTCACTCAGAGAGAGCGCATGAAAGAACCCGGCCGAACGTAACAGGGTTGGTAGAGCGGGCCGGGACTATTTCGCGTGGGTCTGGCGCAGTTCGCGACGCCGGGCGCGGCGCTGACGGCGGCGCTGTTTGGCCTGGCTGGCTTGCTTGTCGCGGTGGATCAGGCGATGCTCGGGATGCTCGCCGATCCAGCGATCTGGCAACAGGTCCTCAAGCGGCTTGTCCGTCGCAATCTCCGGCAAGCGTGTGAATACGTCGCGCAAGTAGGCGAACGGATCGATCCGCAATCGCTTGCAGGTGGCGACCAACGTGTAGAGCACCGCCGCCGTTTCGCCGCCGCGGTCGCTGCCGACGAACAGCCAGTTGACGCGCCCCAGCACTTGCTGCCGCAAGGCGTGCTCTGTGCGATTGTTGTCCAGCGGAATGTCGCCATCTTCGAGGAACAGGCCCAGCGATTGCCACTGATTGAGCGTGTAGTTGATCGCCTCTCCCAACGCGCTTTGTGGAAGCACAACCGCCGCTTGCTGCTGGAGCCAATGGTGAAACTCACGGAGAATTCCCGCCGACCTCTCCTGGCGCCAGTGCAAGCGATCGGCGCTCGATAACTCGGCTGCCTCATCCTCCACGTCGTATAAACGCTGGATGTAGGCTAACGCTTCGTGCACTGCCTGCGTGGGCGCTTTCTCGCACGCACGGTGGTAGTACCGCCGCGCATGAGCCCAGCAACCGGCGTGCTTGATCTTGCCCTTCGACGCGAGTGCGATCTCGATGTAGCCTGAGTAGGCATCTCCTTGCAGATAGCCTCGAAAGCCCCCCAGGAAGTTTTTGGGGCCTTCCCGCGAATGGCTGGTCGTGAAGTCGTAGCAGATGTAAGGATGCTCGTGATCGCCGACATAGGCCCAGAAGTAGGCAGTGCGTGTGCGATCCAGCTGGTCATCCCGCACCGGCACCGTAGTATCATCGGTGAGTGAGTTCTGCCCTGGATGCCCGTGTGACGAGTTGCCGACGACGATATCAACGGGGCGGCAAAGAAAATGGTGGCGATGCACAGCGGGGATTAACGCGCACAGCCGCCAAGAAGTCGGCGGCAGATGTGCCGGCCAAGCTGTTCGAACTGAGACTAGGGTCTGGGCCCTCTTCCAGCGGCAGCGTACATTGCCGATTCCAAAGGGGACGACGAGAACTGGCGGCATGAGCTGACTTGTGCGGTTTCTTCGCTGCCCGCTGTTTGCAGAAGTGGGAAGGCGCGCTTTTCCGCACTGCGTTCGACATAGGCATCGTAATACGTTCGATGGCTAATTTGCAGCCCGTGTCGTCGATTCATTTCGTCGGCGACTCTCTTAGCCACTTTTGTCGTCGCCGCATCATCACTTCTGCAGTATTCATCCATTAGCGAAAGCGCCTCCTCCTTCAGCTCCGGCGTCAGCTTTCTTGTATGACGGGCGTTGTCACGATTTTTTGCGACCGAAGCCTCATGTTTTCCAACCATTCGATCGAAGCTTATCTCGGCTGCCATACCTACTAGACTAACTGCATTAGATACCAACTGTGCTGCAAGAGCTGCCCCTTCGTCCTTTACTATTTCAGCGTCATTTGACGTCAACCGATCGAGCGATTTTACGAACGAGCTAATTGCCGTGCGAATTGCGCTCAGGTGCACGATCATGTCGATGACGCCAGATTGCTCAGTTGATAGCTGTGAGCGATGTGTGGTTTGCAGCTGGCGCAGCTGATCCACGCCCCAATTGCAGACATCGACGTTCAAATCGAGGCCCTTGTGGAGGTCCAGACGAAGCCAGTGCTCCCAGTAATGTGCATCGTTGCATATCGCTGCGAATCCCTCCCCACGTTGCCAGTGCCTGTGGCCGCTAGACATCGGTGGTGTGGACATATCGTTTCGTCGTTTGGCAGATTTAGGTACTGATTGTCTTTGTTGAGTAGCGGAGATTTGATCGAGCGCCGCCCGTTGCTCGGGAACGAACGGGTCTGGATACCAATACTCGGGGTTAGCTGGCGCACACCTCGGTGGCTTAGAACCTCGCCGGTCGCGAGACTTACGTCCTCGCAGTCCTTCTTGCTTCTTCGTCCGTTTTGGCATCAACTCGCTCCTTAACAGGATCTCTCGGTTAGCCGACTTCCTTTGCCACGCGAGCAGCAAGTGCGTGGTTTCTCGCAGCGTAAACTTGCGTGACATCGGCAGCGGCATGTCCCAGCACTACTTGCGCAGCTTCAAGGCCGTATCGCTTACGGATCTCCGTGGCCGTAGAATGCCGCAGCCGGTTTGGCGACCACCGGTGGCTCGACTGCCAGGCAGACAATTTCACCGGATCGGCTGAAACTTCGTCGGGCGGTGGAAACGCCTTGTCACATCCGCGATGAATCGCTCGGCGGTATGCGCTGGTAGAGTAGCTGTTGCCCGCCTGTCGTCTTGGACGCCACTTCCGGTTTGTACCTGGACGGTTGCCGTAGTTGAGCGGAGTCACACGCGCAGCAAGTCGTGCGGCCCGCCGTTTTGCTTCACTGTCCACCGGTCGAAAGCAGAACGCTTGCGCATCCCGGGCCAAGTATCGCAGTAAAACCTCCTGCCCCTTGGGACCAATGAATATCACTCGGTCACAGCCGTGATGCTCCGTCTTGTGGCTGCCAGGTCGATAACGCCATACGTCGTCACTGCGGTCGAGGTCACACGGACGCAGAGCACACACTTCCGAAGGCCGGCAGCCTGTATACCGCTGGAAGCGGACCATGTCGGCTATAACCCCTGGGAGGTACGGCAGCGTGGCGTCAATGATTCCGTCCTCGACTGGCTGAACCGGTACGCTTTCATGGGCTGCAGTCCGCCCCTTTCGCAGGCCGGCGACCGCCCATAGCGCTTGGGCGACGCAACCGGGAATTAGTTCTTCTTCGGCCGCCCATTTAAACAGCCGCTTAATGCGGCTGATGTTCTTGTTTATGTGATTCCGGCAATGCCCGGCGTCGATCATAGTTTGCCGGACGGCCTTGAGGGCCCGCGGTCCGAATTCGACAGCACGAGCCCGGCCATAGAGGGGCTTTATGAAGCGGCACGTCTCGCAGATCATTTCGAACTCTCGCGTCGGCTTACCGTTCTTGCGATAATATCCCCGCGCAAAACGGATGTAACCAGCCATGACCTCTAGCACGGTTGTATCGCGCAGATCGGCGCCGTCGTAGACACCACCTCGTTCGAGATATTCGGCTACGAACCGCTTATAAGCCTCTTGGCTTGCGGCTGAGCCGTGCTTACCGAGATAGATATCGCGGCCAGCCAACCGAACAACCGCTTGCCCGCTAGCCTTGTGGCGGCGATAGTTGGGAACCGCCAACGAAGAGATGTTCGACATGCTGCGACCCTCGTGCATCGTGCCACCGGTAGTTTACCGGTGATGCCGTGCTCTCTTGGGCCGCACTGCCGAACGTCGGCAGGTAACGTAAGTTTCGTTTCGGCTTGAACTTGTGAAAATGGCGGGGACAGGATTCGAACCTGCGACCTCGAGGTTATGAGCCTCGCGAGCTACCTGGCTGCTCCACCCCGCGTCATGTGTTTTGCTTCTGCAGCGGCCGGCCGAATTCCCGGCCGGGCCTTTTATTATTACCGGATTCACGGTGCGCAGGCAAGGTCCGCTTTGGCGGAGATGCGTTGTTCTTTTGATGGAACCCCCCCGGAATTCCCCCTGATGTCGGCGAGCGGCGCACGCAGGATGGCGGGAGCGCAATCGCTGTCCTGTTTTTGGCTGCCGGCAGCGCGGTGGGGATGCCGATTAAGTGAATTAGGCAGCCGCCGGCGCCTTGCTTGCCGCTGCCGCGAGAGGCCGATACAGTGGAAAAGGCGGCCCGCCGGTGCCGGAATAGGACGCTTGGAGCCTTGGCAACGGTCGTCGAGGCCTCGCCGGAACAGAGATATCTTTTAGCATGGTCGACCTCCAGCTACGACCGCCCGCCGGCAAAGCGGCAGTGGCGGGCGCTGTTCCGCCGCGCGCCCAAGTCGCGGCGCCCGAGGACGATGCGCCGCTGGTCGATCTTAACGGCGTCGTGCGCGAGTCGCCGCCGTGGCTCATCAGCGCCATCGTGCACATGCTGCTGATGATCCTCTTCGGACTGATCATCGTGCACTCCAACCAGACCGAAGACCTGCTGCTCGACGCCGGCTATACGGAAGGCGTCGGCGACCCGCTCGAGGACGACCTGGACCTGGCCGACACACAGTTCGACGTCGACGAGCAGGTGCTAACGTCCGAAACGCTTCCGCTGGTCGAAGACCCGTTCGCGCTGCCCGATGCGACCGTCGCGGCGCCGAACCCGGTGATGCCGCTCGGCCCGGTGACGATGAACACGACGATCGGCGTGGCGCTCACCGGCCGCGAGCCGGGGATGAAGGAGGCCCTGATCAAGTCGTTCGGCGGCACGGCGAAAACCGAGGGCGCGGTGGCGCTGGGCCTGCGGTGGCTGGCGGCCCAGCAGCATCGCAGCGGCATGTGGAGCCTGGCCGGACCCTACGCCGACGGCGCCCAGAGCGAAAACCCCGAAGCCGCGACCGCGATGGCCCTGCTCGCCTTTCAAGGCGCCGGCTACACGCCGATGGGCGACCCGCAGCACGCCTTCACGCCGGTCGTGCGCCGCGGCTGGAACGCACTATTGAAGCGGCAGGAATCGGACGGCCGATTCTTTCACGACGTGCCAGCGACCCATCAGCTTTATACTCAGGCCCAGTGCACGATCGCCCTCTGCGAGCTGTACGCGATGACGGGCGACGCGGCGTATTTCGAGCCGGCCCAGCGGGCCGTCGATTACTGCGTCCGGGTCCAATCGGACGAGGGCGGCTGGCGCTACGAGCCCGGCTTCGACAACGACATGTCGGTCACCGGCTGGTTCGTGATGGCCCTGCAGAGCGCGCGGATGGCCGGCATCGAGGTGCCCAGTCCCGTGTTCGAGAAGATCGAGCGGTTCCTTGACTCCGTGCAGCGCGGTAGCGAAGAGGGATACGATGTAGGCAGCCGGTACGCCTATCAGCCCAATCACGGCGCGACGCTCCCGCTCTCGGCCGAGGGCCTGCTCTGCCGCCAGTATCTGGGCTGGCCGCGCGACGACCCGCGGCTGGCCGCGGGCGTGGAGTACCTCGTCGCGAACCTTCCCGCCTGGAACAAGCGCAACGTGTACTACTGGTATTACGCCACCCAGGTGCTGCACCACATGGAAGGCGACGCGTGGCGGGCCTGGAACGACCAGATGCGCCAGGTCCTGCCCGACCACCAGGAAAAACGCGGCCGCGAACGCGGAAGCTGGGACCCCCGCGGCGACCGCTGGGGCGACGCCGGCGGCCGCCTGTACGTCACCTGCCTGTCGATCTACGTGCTGGAAGTGTACTACCGCCACCTGCCGCTGTACCGCACCGGGCTGTTTGAGAACGTGCGGTAGGTCAGGTGTGCCCGACCGACGCCGGCGCTTGCCCGACTCTGCCTGTTTGTGTCAGGCATAAGCACTTCCGCCGTCCCAGTCGGCTCGGCGCCCGCCTTTCGACCCGAAGTTTTCCGAAATTTTTCGGGATTGCGCTTGAACTATTGTGATCATCCGATAGACTGGGCGAGGTTTTCCAAAGTCCGGAGATACGCTAATGCGAAGCACACGAAACTGGTCAAGGTTCGCCATCGTCTTGGTGGCGTGCACCGCCGCCGCATCACACCTTGGGAGCACGGCCTGGGCAGTGCCGATCGTTTTGGATCCGACCGCGGGACCGGCACTCATTTTTGACCAGGGGGGAATCCTCAATCACGGCTTTTACATGGGCGGGCTGGAGGTGGACCCCTCCGGAGTCGTGTACGTCACGCAGGCCAATGCGCCACCTGGCCAGCCCAGCAGCACGAACCGGCTCGTGCGCTCTAACGGCCTGGGCACGGCGGTTCAGGTGGGGCCAAACCTCAACCTGGGCAACAGTTTCACCCGTGGCAACGACCTGACGCTCGGGCCGGGCGGGCTGTTTTACGGCGCCTTCAACGGCGGCGTTCGCGGCTTGTCGCCCGTCGGCGCACCGCCGACCCTGTTCGCTAACTCCGGTAGCCTCGCCTCCAGCGGAGTCTCGTTCTACGGCGGAGACGTATTCGTTTCCACCGACAGTCCAGGCGGGTTCTATCGTTCGCCGCCGGGCGGCGGGTTCGCACAAGTGGCCGCGATTGGTAGCGTGGACGACCACGTCACGACACCCGGCGGCACGCACTACCTCATCGGCGACGGCAGCCGACGAATTCTCAGCACGGGCGGGGCGACGCTGTACGATCTCAACACCGACCCGGACACCGCGCCGCTGATGGGACTGCAGGGCAACGGCTCGCGCGGCGCGCGCGATCCGATCTCGGGCGACATCTTCATGGGCTACAGCTTCGGCGGGAGCAATCAGTCGATCTTTCGCGTGCGGAGCGACTTCAGCGACGCGATCGTGTTCGCCACCAACTTCGGCCGCAACATTCGCGACTTCGACTTCGGCCCCTCCAGCATCGGGCCCACCGGTTCCATTAGTCTTTACGTCTCCGTGAACGACCTGGCGACGGGAATAGGCACGATCTACGAGATTCAGACCCACCTCGTGCCGGAGCCCGCAAGCATCGCGGTGGCGGCGCTGGGCTTTGTCGCGCTTGCTGTCTGGCGTAGGCGACGTTGAGCCCAGCGGTCCGGACGAGAGCCGATCGGCATGATGCCCTGCCCGACCGTGCAGGATGAGCCGCCTCCCGCTACGCGTCCGGGCGGTGCAGGAACTTGCCGAGCAGGACCGTCGGGGACTGGCCCAGTTTGCGGAGTCGTCGGAGCAAAATGTGCCTGTCCCCTCTCGTCAGACGGTGCTGGGATAGGCTTCAAGCTTCCTTGCGGTGCAGGAACTTGTCGAGGATGCCGTTGACGAACTGGGCGCTCTGGGCGCTGCCGAAGCGCTTGGCCAGTTCGACGGCCTCGTTGATCGCGGCCCGGTCCGGCGTATCCGTGTAAAGGATTTCGTAGGCGCCCAGGCGCAGCACGTTGCGGTCGGTGGCGGCCATCCGCGACAGGCTCCAGTTGTCGGCCGTCTGCGACAGCAGCTCGTCGAGCTCCTGCTGGTTGCGCCGCACGCCGAGGATCAGCGACATGCAGAACTCTTCCAACTCCGCGTTTTTCAGTCGGCCGTGCACAAAGCCCTTCATGTCGGCCACCGTGGCGCGCGGATTCACATCGTCCTCGAAGAGGATCTGCAAGGCGACTTCACGGGCTCGGCTGCGGCGCGACATGGCGGGGGGGAAATGATTAAATGACGAATGACGAATGACGAATGCCAACCAACGAGCGTCGAAAGTTCTTGTTTTCGTCATTCGTCATTCGGGAATTCGTCATTCGCTACAGGTTCTTCAACAACCCTACCATATGCAGGGCGGCCTCGGCGCACTCCGCGCCTTTGTTCCCCACGTTGCCGCCCGCGCGGTGGATGGCTTGCTCCATTGTCTCACACGTCAATACGCCGAACAACACGGGAACGTTCGCGGTCAGTGCGATTTGGCTGATGGCGAGGCTCACCGCGCGGTTGATGTGCCGGTCGTGGGACGTTTCCCCGCGGATGACCGCCCCCAGGCACAGCACCGCCGCGTACTGGCCGGAATCGGCCATCCGCTGGGCCGCCAGCGGAATCTCAAACGACCCCGGCACCCACGCGACGTCGATCGCCTCGTCGGCGATGCCGTGCTCGAGCAGCGTCTTAACCGCGCCGTCCAGCAGCTTGCCGGTGATCGTCTCATTCCAGCGAGCCACGACGATGGCAAAGCGCTCGTCCGGCGCGACCTGGGCCAGCGGAATGTCGTTCGGCATTGGGAGGCGGGAGGGCGAAAGGGGAAGTCGGTGGTGGGACTGATGCTATTATAGCCAGTATTGCACGTGCGAGCCGCCTGGGGGAATGGGGAATGGAGCTGCCGACAACTTCTCAATTGCCGTCCAGGCGGTTGGACTGCTGGCGGTGAGCTTCCGCGTCGATGTCGTAGCCGACCGTCCGCACGCTGCCGTCGCAGAAGGCCATGTTCAGCGACGCGGCATGGGCGCTGCCGAAAGCAAAGATGCCGGCGAGGCCCGCGCCTGGGCCGTCTGCCTGCGGCTGGTAACTGATCGGCTTCCATAGGGAAAGCGGGTTCCAGGCCACTCGGTGGTTGTCCCACTCGTAACCGACCCAGGCCGACTGGTTGTCGCCCATCATCGAGGGCGAATTGGAGTGATTCACGTCTTCGTAGAACTCCGGGGCCAAAAACTTCTCGCCGCAGAGGTACGTCTTACTCAGCCCGTCAACGACCTGCGCCGGCCGTACTTCGCTGCGGTAGTACGAGATGCCTGTCTGGAAGAAGCGGGATTCGGGGTCGGCGGTGTTCGACCACTCCGCCGGGTTTGCTTCCAGGGCTTCGTAGTCGGCGGGCACCCACATGGCCGGCTCGTCTGAAAAATGCTCCGCGGCGCTTTGCAGCGTGTCGCCGCTGTTGGCCGCGTAGTCGCTCTTGGTAACGTGCGGCAATAACAGTACGCTCTGGGCCACTGCCAGCGACCACTGGCCGTTGCCGCTGCGCTTGAACGGGTACGGCCGTGCGTCGCGGCGGCTGGGGCAATAGAAGATTGCCGGCGCGCTTTGGTAAAGTGCCTTCAATCCCTCGCCGAGCGGGAAAACGTCAAGCCGATCGCCGGCCGCCGTTCGCAGCGGCGACTCTTCGATGAATTCCAGCAGGCTAAACAGCCAGCCGCCGGGCTGCTCCCGGCCATAGCCCCGGTGCGGGTCGGCCAGGTACGCGCCGGCCCAGCCGCCGGACGGGAAGAACCCGTGCGCATCGAGGTGAAGCTGCGTGGCCGCCGCGAGCTGCTTCAAGTGGTTCTGACACTGTGTCTTTCGGGCCCTTTCGCGCGAAGCCTGGATCGCCGGCAGCAGAAGTTGGATCAAAACAGCGATGATGGCAATTACGACAAGCAGCTCGACGAGCGTCAACGCGGACCGCTCCGGGGTCTGTCCCCATTTTCTGCTCTGAGAAAATGGGGACTGACCCCCTCGCCATCTTGGAAAACGTTGGCACATCTGCTCCCCTACCGCTCGTTCTCCCTGCTCCCTGCCCCTCGCTCCCTGCTCGGGATCCGCAGCACCTGGCCGGCGATGAGCTGCCGGGTATCCTCTTTCACCCGCTCCGACAGGATACTGCGGTTGGCCTCGTAAATCAAAGGCCAGAGCTCGCGGTCGCCGTAACAGCCCTGGGAGATGAAGTGCAGCGAATCGCCCGGCATGACGATGTAATCCGCCGGCAACTGCTTGGGGAACACCGACTTGGGCAGCGACAGGTCGAGCTTCTCCCGCGGCGGGATCGTGATCGTCTCGTCGATCTCCAGCGCGAAGTTCGGCCGCCTCGTCAGTTGCGGGTTGGCGTTGAGCAGCGTGTACCACAGCTCCATCTCGCCGTAGGCCCGGAGGGCGATTTCGCTGAGGTCGTCGTTCTCCAGGATGACGTAGGGCCCCGGCAGGATCGGTCCCTTCACCGCCGGCGGTTTGCTCCCGCAGCCGTAGAAGACCAGGCAACCGGCCACCATCGCGAAGCAAACCGACCGACGCAAAAGGCTCATACTTACTTCCCTTTTTGAAACGTCTCAAAACGAGTGGCACCGGCTGCTAGCCGGTGCGTAAAACTGCAAAACTGCGACACAGGCCAGCGGCCTGTGCCACTGAGCTGCCAGCATCACGGTCTCGCTCAGGTCCCTTCTGGCAAAGGGACCTGCAAGCAACTTTTGAGACGAAGCCTACTCCGCGCTAATTGTTGATTAGTGGTAATTAGCGTCGATTAGCGTTCCCAATCTTCGTGATTGTTATTGCCTCTTCCTGGCCGCTTTCTCGCTCCTCACTCCTCGCTCGGATTGGTCCACGTCCCGTCGATAACAATCGCCGTCGTCCCCTTGATCGCGTTGTCGTAAATCAGCCGCGCCGCATACGGCTCCAGCCGCACGCAGCCCGCCGAGGCAGGAACTGGCTCTACCTGAGGGCACGAATGAAACCCGATCGCCCGCCGAATGTCGATCCACGTCACAAAGCGGTGGATCGGCGAATCCTTCAAATGGTCGGCAAATCCTTCCACCTTCCGCACGCCCTTGGGCGTGCAGAGCGAATTGGGGCAGTTGCTCTCGATCGGGTCGTCGCAGTCGTTCGTCCCGGCCCCCGCGCCCGGCGAGCTGCGAAACGGCCCCCCATCCTGCCCGGCCGCCGCGGCCCCAGTCCACGTCAGCCGAACCCAGTGATGGGGGCTGCTGAGGTCGAGATGAATCCGGCTGATATGGGTGTTCGGAAAGTCGACGTTCCGCTGATTGGAAACTGAACCAGCCGGCGGCCCGTCTTCCGCGGCGAGCAGCAGCCAACCGAAATGGGCGGTGCAAACCAGCAGCGCGATCTCCAACGCCCGTCGCCTGCCGAATCGCAGCATCGCTGGAATCATCGCGTGAAACTACTCCGGGATCCCGGCTCGCGGTGATCGTCGGCGGCCGCGCGCCGTTTGTCAAGTAAGCTGCCCACACGATTTCGGCGCCGGTCGACGCCGCGCGGCGATTCCCCGCAAATCGTAACCCCAGAAATACCCAGCTCACAGCTATGCTTTCGCGTATCTCAATCGCCGCCGTCGCCGGGTGCCACGGGCTCTGCCAGTGCTTTCGGCAGAACGCTTAAACGGCAAGTTGATCGACATCGGGCAGACACTAGCTTGCTGTCGTCGGCAATCCCAGTTGGCGACTAACAAAAGACTTTCGATCATGGATCGTTTACGCCGTAGGCGTTACACATTGGTTAAACCCCGTTGGGGTTTCATGGATTTGTATTGGTCC
>CAZHIV010000470.1:0-12364 GCA_964532675.1 uncultured Planctomycetaceae bacterium | reverse complement strand
ATCATCCCCTCGATCGCCGATTTGCGCGATGACTTCCAGCAGCTCCGCGCCGCCGTGAACCGCGCCCCCAACTGCCGCCTGATCATCATCGACCCGATCAACGCCTACGTCGGCCCCAGCGACTCCCACTTCCAAACGGTCGTCCGCAAAGTCCTCGCGCCGCTGGCCCGGCTGGCCGCCGAAAAGCGCATCGCCGTGATCGCCATCGCCCACTTGCGCAAGAACGAAGGCGACGCCATCTACCGCGCCGCCGGCTCGATGGGCTTCGTCGCCGCCGCCCGCACCGTCTTGAGCGTCGCCCGCGACCCCGAAAAACCCAACCGGCGAATGCTGCTCCCCGTCAAATCCAACCTCGCCCCCGCCGCTTGCGGCTTAGCGTTCACGATCGAACCAACCGGCCCCCTCGCGGCCCCCGCCCTCGCCTGGGACCCCACACCCCTTGCCCCGAAGACCCCACGCAAAAACTCCGCCCCGCCGCCCGCCGAGCGCGTCGAAGCCCGCGAATGGCTCCGCCGCGCCCTGGCCGGCGGCCCCCGCCCCGCCGCCCAAGTCATCGAAGAAGGCCAGCAGCGCGGCTTCCTGCGGCGAACGCTCCAGCGCGCGTTCCACGAGCTCGACGGCCACACCGCCAAACGCGGCCTTCACCAGGGCTGGTGGTGGTCTCTCACCGACCAATCCGACGAGAACATCGCCGGGGACTGTCCCAATTTTGCGGAGTCTTCGGAGCAAAATGGGACTGTCCCCCTCGCCGATACGGCTGACATCTTCGAAGATGTCACGTACGAGCGCGACATCGCCGCCCAGCAGCAGCTCGATGAAATGTTCCCTGCGCGGCCGCCGGTGTCCCACTCCATCGCCGCCATCGAACGCCTCGACCGCCAACGTAATGTTGTGCGCGGGTCGCCCAGCGTTGTGCGCGGGTCTCCCGACCCCGCACCCGCACCCGACCGAAGGTCTCCCACCTCGAACAGCGTTGTGCGCGGGTCTCCCGACCCCGCACCCGCACCCGACCGAAGGTCTCCCACCTCGAACGGCGCCCCGCGCCCGCCACGCACCACCGGTCATCCGATCCTCGACGCCATCCTCCACGACTTCCACAACGCCAGCTCGGTAGCCGGGGCCTGCGACCCAGGCGACCCCGGCGGAACATCGCCAAGCCGGCCTCAAAGAGGCCGGCTACAATGCGGAGAAATCCGCCCTGCTCCCCGCTCCCCGCTCCGCCCCATGACCATCGCCGACAATCTCCGACGCGTGAAGGAGCGAATCGCCCGCGCCGCCGAATCCGCCGGTCGGCGTGCCGACGAAATCACGCTCGTCGGCGTCACGAAATACGTCGGCCAGCGCGAAGCCGCCGAGCTGGCCGCCGCCGGCTGCACCGACCTCGGCGAAAGCCGCCCCCAAGACCTCTGGTCCAAAGCCGACGCCCTCACGCAATCCACACCCCAGCGAGCCGGGGGGTTTATCCCCCCGGTCCGCTGGCACCTCGTCGGCCACCTCCAACGCAACAAAGTCCGCCGCACGCTACCGCTCGTTGCGCTCATCCACAGCGTCGACAGCCAGCGCCTGCTGGCCGCAATCGACGAAGCCCGCACACTCCCTCTCCCTTTGGGAGAGGGCCGGGGTGAGGGCAGTAGTGACAATCCCCCGCCCGTGCGCGTACTATTGGAAGTAAACACCTCCGGCGAATCGGCTAAGCACGGCCTCGCGCCGGACGCCGTCGAACCCCTGCTGGCCGCCGCGCCGCGCTACCCGCACGTGAGCATCGAGGGCCTGATGACCATGGCCGCGCTGGAGGGCGGCCCGGAAGTAGCGGCCCGCAACTTCGCCGCCCTCCGCGAGCTCCGCGACCGTTTGAAATCCAAAGCGCCGCCCGGCGTGCGGCTCGACGAGCTCTCGATCGGCATGAGCGGCGACTTCGAAGAGGCCATCCGCGAAGGCGCCACCATCGTCCGCATCGGCTCGTTACTTTGGGAAGACGTTTAATAACCACGAAGAGCACAAAGGACACGAAGAAGAAAGCAGTGGTTCACAATGCCACAACAAAATGAACAATCGGTCAATTCCCGCTTTGCATTTTGCATTGAACATTTTGCATTTTGCATTCGCTTATCTGAATTCTCTGCTTCGTGTCCTTCGTGGTAAATAAGTCCCGTGAACATTGACCGCAATCCAACTCGCCCGGTGCGCATCGGCTCGGTCACGATCGGCGCCGGCCACCCGATCGCCGTGCAGAGCATGACGGCCACGCCGACCCGCGCCGTCGACGCGACGGTCGCCCAGGTCAATGCGCTGGCCGCCGCGGGGGCCGACGTCGTGAGGATCGCCGTCGACAGCCCGGCCGAGGCCGACGCCGTGGCGGAAATTCGCCGCCAGACGACCGCCAACCTGGTCGTCGATCTGCAGGAGAATTACCGGCTGGCCGAGCGAATCGCCCCCCACGTCGACAAGCTCCGCTACAACCCCGGCCATTTGTATCACCACGAGCGCGCCAAGCCCTGGCAGGAGAAGGTCCGCTACCTGGTCGAGGTCGCCCACGACAACGACTGCGCGATCCGCGTCGGCGTCAATTGCGGCAGCGTCGATCCCGCGCAGCAGGCGAAGTACGACCCCGCCGACCGGCTCTCGCCCATGCTCGACAGCGCGCTCGACCACTGCCGGCTGCTGGACGAGCTCGGCTTCCCGCGCTACTGCGTCTCGCTGAAGGACTCCGACCCGCGCGAGGTCGTCGAAGTGAACCGCCGCTTCGCCGAGACGCGGCCCGACGTGCCGCTCCACCTGGGCGTCACCGAGGCCGGCCTCCCGCCGGACGGCGTCATCAAGACCCGCATCGCCTTCGAGCAGCTCATCAGCCGCGGAATCGGCGACACGGTTCGCGTCTCGCGCACCGTGCCGAACGACCGCAAGCCGGAGGAGATCGCCGCCGGCCGGCAAATCCTGGACGACATCGCCGCCGGCCGCGTGCGCTCCGTCGTGGATTACGGCCTTTCCACGCTCAACATCATCAGTTGCCCGAGCTGCTCGCGCGTCGAGAACGAGGCGTTCGTCGAGCTGGCCGAGGAGGTCAAGCGCATGACCGATTACGCTCGCGAGCACAAGATCACGATCGCCGTGATGGGCTGCCGCGTGAACGGCCCCGGCGAAACCGACGACGCCGACCTCGGCCTCTGGTGCGGACCGAATTACGTCAACCTCAAGCGCCGCAGCGAGTCGCTCGGCCAGTTCCCGTACGACGCCATTCTTCCCCGCTTGAAGGAGGAGCTCGACGCTTTGATCGCAATACGAACTGTTGCTCGATAGGGGTTTACAAGTTCATCGACGTTTTTATTCGTCACGAAGAGGTGATATAATTGTTTAAAGTGCATCGGCTTGACTGACGCAGTAAAGGGAAAGTGTACAGTATGACCCCGGAAGAATTTGAATCTGTATTGAAGACGCAGCCGTTCGTGCCGGTGCGGATCCACATGAGCAACGGCCGGACTCACGAAGTCCGACACCCCGACGACGCAATCATCGGTGACGAGGTCGTGGCAGTCGGAGTATATGAAAATGGTTCAGAGCGGCCGAGGATTCGTTTGCTCTCGTTAATCAACATTAACGAAATTGAGCCGGTACCGTCAGGCCGGCGTTAGGGGATGTCATCCCTCATGCCTGCCCCGCGCTTTGAAGCTTGAAAATGGATTCAAAATGTGGCGTGAACCTCAGCCCGACTTCTGCCTAGGCCGCGGCCGAGGCGGCCGCCTCGCGCGGCAGGAAGAGATAGTTCGGACCCAACTCCCACGACGGCGGGCCGTGCCGCTCGACGACCGTGCACGGCACGAGCCGGCCGTATTCGAACTGGTAAATCGCGTAGTTGAGCCGCTGCGCCAGCCGGAACAGTCGCTCGCGGTAGCTGCGCCGCGGCGTCGACCACTCCACCAGCAGCTCGGGGCGGTCTTCGCGGAGCGTGCGCTCGGCGCCGGCGAGCACCTCGGCCTCGTGATATTCGACGTCGCACTTGATAAACCTCACCGGCCGCAGCTCCGGGTGCTCCGCCACGTAATCGTCGATCGTCGTCACGCTCACGTCGAAGGACTCGAATTGACTATCGTGGAAGCAGAATTCATCGAACGTGGCGGCACCCCAATGGCGCCGCGGGCGGCGCATCCGCAGCGTGCCGCCGCGCGACGACAGGCCGAACGGCACGATCAGCATTCGCTCCAGCCGGAAGGCCTGCTTGAAGTCGGCCAAAAAACGCACCAATTCCGCCTGCGGCTCGAAGGCCACGACCCGCGTGCCGTCGCGAAAACGGCGGTGCATCCAGTAGCTGTACACTCCCCGATGCGCGCCGATGTCGAAGACCGAGCCGCCCTGGAAATCCCGGCCAAGTACGTATCGCATCTCGGCCCGCTCGGTGCGCCAGCGGTTGCGGAACAGGCGATGAAACGTGTGAAGGCGTTGCAGCAGGTTCATCTGTCGACCACCAGCTATCATCCTCTAGGCGGGGTGCGTGACCCCGCCCGACCGCGGCCTACGAGAGGCCGGCTCCAGCGGCCGCCACAGCGACCTCTATTGACCGCCCGCGGCGGCGTTGGTAACTACGCGATCCCGCGCACATGCTGCGCGCCGCGCGGCGCTCTACGACTCATCTTCCGACGTGATACGGACAGCACGTTGAACCGGTTCGCTCGTCTCACCGCTGGCATGCGTCGCCTTCTGCTGTTATCGGCAGTTGGTACGGCGGCCGTACTATCGACGCTGGCGCCGCCCGTCGCGGCACAACGCGTACAGTTTCCGTCGCCCGCCCAACCGTTCCAGCCGGCAGACCCCTACGCGGTTCCCGCCCCGGGGGCGGGCACTTATCCGGCGCCCCCTCCGCCGGGCTCCTATCCGACGACACCCTACAGCCCCTCACCGTACGCGACCACGCCGGTTCCCACGGCACCGTATTCCCCGTCGGCGGTCGGCCCGCCGCCGTTGTTCGATCCGTATGCCAGCGGCAGCGGCGTATCGCCGCCGCCACCGGCCGTTCCGTACACGCCGCCGGCTGCTCCGTACGGTCCGCCGCCGCCCGCCGCCGCCTATCCGCAGCAGCCGGCCCCGCTATTTCCCGACGGCTCGCCGTTCCAATGGCAGCCCGGACAATACGACATCGCCACCAGCGGCGAAGGCTATTGGGAAAAGACCCAGCGCTTCCTCCAGGAGCTCAGCGCCGAATACACATACCTCTACGGCGACCACAGCGACCCGTTCGACTTCGAGATCAACCGGCTGGAGCTGTCGAGCACGTTCGCATTCCCGCTGTTCTACAACATCCAGTCGCCGCTCTTGGTGACGCCGGGCTTTGCGTTCAACTGGCTGGAAGGGCCGATCAGCGGCGCGCCGGGGACGGCCGACTTGCCCTCGCAGCTTTACGATGCGTATCTCGATTTCGCATGGTATCCGCGGGTAAACGAATGGCTGGGCGGCGAGCTCGGTTTTCGCACCGGCGTGTGGAGCGATTTCCACAACGTTAGCTCCGATTCGGTGCGCCTCATGGGCCGCGGGCTGGCTTCCGTGGCGATCACGCCGAACTTGGACGTGCTGTTCGGGGCGGTCTACCTAGATCGTATCGATGTAAAGCTGCTGCCGGCGGGCGGTTTTTACTACCGGCCCACGCCCGAATGGGACATGTACCTCGTGTTCCCGAACCCGAAGGTCCGCCGGTTCTTGACGGCGATCGGCAACTCGAAGTGGTACTGGTACGCCGCCGGCGAATACGGCGGCGGCAACTGGACCGTGCGTCGCCTCGGCGGCCTGAACGACCGCGTCGACTACAACGACATCCGCATCATCGGCGGCCTGGAATGGGAAACGCAGACTTTCATCCGCGGGCATATCGAGCTCGGCTACGCGTGGGACCGAGAAATCCTGTTCGTTTCCGGGATGCCGCCCAACTTCACGCCGGACGACACGATCATGCTCCGCGCGGGCGTCGATTTTTGACCTCGCTGCCCAAACAACGCCGAGACGTGTCCATGCGTTTGCTGTGCATAGCGTTGATTTCGGCGCTAGCGATCGGCGCGGCGCGGGCGCAAATGCCGCCGCCAGCGCCTGCGTCGCCACCGGGTTGGGGTGGCTATGCGCTGCCGGCGCAGGTCCCGTACCAGCCGACGCTCTCCGCCGAGACGGCATCGGCCGAACCGGTGATCACCTACGACTGGCCGCAGGCAGCGGCGGTTCCCGGCGCGTATCCGGAAACGAGCTATCCGCCGCCCGGCGCCGTCCAATTCCCGTCGGGTGGCTTGCCGACTCAAGCGCCGATATATCCGCCCGCGCCCGAGCCGAGCCTGCGCGAATCGCTCACGCCGCCCGATGCCCGCAATAGTTTTTTCCAAAAAGCGAAGTTCACCGCCACCTGGCTGCCGCAGCTCGAGGACGATAGCCTTGGCTGGACCGATTTGCGCACAGAGGTGGTGACGGCGCTGCCGTTCTTCACGCGCGAGAACCCGATCATCATCACGCCCAGCTACGAGCTGCACTATCTCGATCGGCCCGCGGCCTTCGGGCCGGGCGGCCTCGATCTGCCGCCGCGGCTGCACGACCTGGCGATCGACTTTCACGTGTTCCGCGTCTACGGCAACCATTGGATCGCGGATTTTGCCGTTACGCCGGGTTTGTACGCGGACGATCACAGCTTCGATTCGAGCGACGCGCTGCGAATCAACGGCCGGGCGCTGGGCGTCTACGCGCCAACGCTCGATTGGAAGTGGGTGTTGGGCGCGACGTACGTCCACGGCGGCTGGAGCAAGATCGTGCCAATCGTCGGCGTCGTCTATGAGCCGAACGACGACGTGGAGTACGAGCTCGTGTTTCCGCGCCCGAGAATCTCGTGGCGGCTTCCCAGCTCACCCGTCCCCGGCCGCGACGAGTATTGGGGCTACGTGGCGATGGATTTTCAGAACTCGATCTGGGCGTTCGAGCAAACCGACGGCACGCCGGATGTGCTCGCTTCGCGCGACTACCGCTTGATACTGGGCCTGGAGCGCAAGATCGTGGGCGGCGTTTCGTACAAGGCGGAAATCGGCTACGTCTTCAATCGCGATATCAAGGTTGCCAGCGTTTCGGGAGACGACATCAGCATGGACGACGCGTTCATGGTCCGCGCGGGGGTTGCCTACTGACTGCGGGCCGGTAGTTGATTTTAACCGATGGCTCGGTCAGAATGCGGTTTTGGCGGCTTGGCGCTAAGAACTATCCCAAAACAAGTTTGTAGCATGGGCCCCTCGCCCGTGCGCGACTTCATTGACGGCTGTTTTCGCACGGGTCGGGGACCCATGCTACGGTTATGGGATAGGCGCTAAGCCGTGAGCGACGAGTTAGACATCTGGTGGGTCCAGCAATGCATTATTGTTCGATTACCGAAGTGCTTTTGGTTCTCTCGTTCATTCTCTCACCCGTTGTGGGGGCAGAAGCAGCGACGCAGGTCGAGCTGTTCAACGGTAAGGACCTTTCGGGGTGGACGAAGCGCGGCGGGGCCGCGACATATGCCGTCGAAAACGGCGCGATCGTCGGCCGCAGCGCGCCTAACACACCGAATACTTTTCTGGCCACGGAAGAAGAGTACGGCGATTTCGTGCTGGAGCTCGACTTCAAGATCGAGGACATTGACTTCAACTCCGGCGTGCAGATTCGCAGCCACCGCCGCGAGGGGGACAAAAACGGTCGCGTTTACGGTTACCAGGTCGAGATCGATCCGAAGCCGGATCGTGCCTGGACGGGCGGAATTTACTTCGAAGGCGGCAGCCCGCACCGGAACGCCGGCTGGCTCGACGACCTGTCGGACAACGAACCGGCGCGGAACGCATTCCGCCTCGGCGAATGGAATCGCTTCAAAATCAAGGCCGAGGGCCGGCGGATTCAAACCTGGCTCAACGGCGTTCCGGCCGCCGACTTCACCGACAAGGACGATAGTGCCTTTACGCCGCGCGGCTTTATCGCGCTACAGGTCCACGGTGTCGGCGCCTCGCGCGAGACCAAAGAGGTGCGCTGGAAAAACATCCGGCTGACTGCGCTGGAATGATCCTTAGCGAGTCGCCCTAGGGGATTGGTCGCGGCTTGGGATCCTGCTTCGGCCGTTCGGGCTGCTTCGCGGGCGACGGGTTCTTGCCCGGACCGGGCGGTGGATCGTCCATCGGTTCCGGCGCAGGCACATCGTGCGGCTCGGGCGCGGGGACATCCGTCGGGAACCGGGTCGGATTGGGAGCCGGATCGGGCGACGGATCGTCCTTCGGAAAACCGGGATCGTATACCTTGAGGTGCTGAAGCATCCGTTCGCCGCGGACGTCGCCCGCCGTGACTGAACGGTCCATCGAGTGGTACGGGCTTGCCCAGAAACGCACTACGAACATATTGGTGATTATATTCAGCCAAGTATTCATCTCAGCCTCCTGTCTGGCGTTATTCGCATTCGATCATCCGGCCCGCGCGCACACTGAGCGCGAATGCGCACACAGGGAAAATCCGACACGCGCCGCAGAGCTGTTCCGAAACTCCGCAGCTTGCCAAATTGGCTGTCCGTGTCATTGTGGCTGATCTTCAACCACGCCGACGAGCGACACCTGCTGCTTTCGTGGCAGCTTTGCGGTGCCGTGCAAAAGTGTCGCAAATGGTGTGCCAGCGACCACGTCAGGAAGTCGCGTTTTTAGCATCACAGATCGAAAGCTTGATCAGCAGATAACCCCCGCGTTCAGCGGGCGAGGTCGTCGGATGTCAACGGACCGGCCTGCATAGCGATTCTTCGCGAAGGGTGACTCTTTTACACGTAACCCAAGAGCTCCATCGTCGCTACCAGGGAGAGGGCCATAAAAAACAGGCCGCCGATCACCAGCGCAATGCGGATGAACCAGCCTGGCCGGATTTCGCGAGGGAGCAGGATGGTGTTGACGGCCAGCACGTGGAAGCAGCTGAAGCCGAGGGCGGCGTTGTAAATGTTGGCGGCCCACTTCAACAGGTCGAGCGGGTTCCAGAGCGTGAGAGCCGTGAGGCCGAAGGTCGCATAGGCGCAGACGGCGCCAAAATAGAGCCAGCGGATGCGGTGCGGATCGAGGCGGTGCATCCAGGGAACGGCCGTCCAGCAGAGATCGACCCAGCGGCGCAGCGCGCCGTCGACGGTCGTCACGGCGGACGGCGCGAGGACGAGGAAGCCGCAGAACAGCGTGGCCAGCCAGAAGAGCTGCCCGAATTGCGGACCCACGGCGTTGCGGAGTCCGTCGGCCGTCATGCCGGCGGCGACCCAGTCGCCGGCCTCAGTGCCGCGCGGCAGGAACTGCACGCTGAGCATGCTGGGCAGCGCGACGCCCACGAAGCAGGCCGGCATCCAGACGATCAACTGGTCGCGGACGACGAATCTGTACCAATGGCGAAACCTGGCGACCGAATCGCCGGTTATCTCGAAGACTTTGCCGACGTGCGACAAGCTGAGCTTGCGCCCGCCGACGAAGCTCGGAATGGCGCCCACGTGGCGGCCCATGCCCCACCCTTGATCGCGGGTGTAGCCGCTGGTGGACGTATTCGTGAGTCCGCCGTTGCCGGAGATGGCGGCCAACGCGCCGAGCACCGCGATCATGCTCAAATCGAGGGGCGGCAGCTCGCGCCCTTCCCACCAGGCAACGAACACGTTGTCCACGAGCGGCGGGGCGCCCGGCTCGGCGCCGGTTACGGGCACGCTGCCAAACTTGAAGAAGCCGCTGAGGATATCGGCCCAGGTGGCAGCAGTCGAATAAAAGACCGCGACGACGAGCAGGAAGCCGAACACGATCACTACCTTGAAGCCCATGATCAACTTGAGCGAATTGTACACCTTGCCGCCGACAAGGAGCGGCACCATTACCATGGCGAACACGAGGTATTTCAAAATCAGCAGGATGGTCTTCCCTTCGAGGGCGGTCCCGAACACCTCGTAGGTTTTGTCGATTTCCGGGATTTCGCCCAGCAGGACGGCGGCCAACGGCGTGGCGGCGTTGGCGATAAGGTACGGAAAGACGGAGCCGAAATCGAGGAACAGGTATACAACGAGCCAGAACAAGGGCCCCGGGAGTAATCGAAACTTGCCGGTGAAGATCGGCTCGCCGCAGTAGAGCGTGTAGCGGCTGATCTCCAGGTTGTAGACGACCTGGGCCAGGATCGAGACGGTGGCCAGCCAGAGGATGGCGCCGCCGTATCGTGCGGTGGTGAGCGGCCCGGCCAGCCATTCGCCGCCGCCGATCGCCGCGCCGGCCATCACCAGGCCCGGTCCGATCAAGAGGGCCCAGCTCCGCATCGTCAGCCTGGGCGCGTCGGGCAGGTAGCCGGCCTCCCAGCGGGGCATCCGCGTCGAGCCCGGGTGCGGCGCGGTGAAGTTGCCGACGTGGCTGGCGTGATGCTCGTGTTCTGATTCCATTGCGCGGCGCTCGATGAGAAGCTGATCGGCCGGTTCTCGTCCCGCTTCGGCAAGCAGGCAGCCCCCAGACAAGCGGGGACAGCATAGCACAGTTGAGCCGCGATTTCATCCGCTATTTCTGGCAACTGCGGAGAGCGCCGTGCCTTCACAAGCCGCCTGGCGTCGGATTTAATGAGGCGTACTCGCGTCGCCCTTACTAGCGGTTTCAAAACCATCGACGCTTGCGGCTCAGTGGCACAGGCCGCTGGCCTGTGTCGCGGTTTTGCAATTCTCCGCACCGGCTAGCAGCCGGTGCCACTAGTTATGAAGGCAAAGAACCGAATGATGGCAATTTCGCCGCAATTGCGCTGGCAATGGTCGATTGCAGTCCTGTTCGGCATCGTGATCAGCACCTCCGCCGTGGCGGCGTCGCCGGGCGATTTTGTGACACTCACTCCTATTGAGGATGCGGACGCGAGGACGGACGATCGCGGCCTGGCCACGTCGAACATTAACTCCGTCTCTTACAAGCAAGGATCGCTGGTCTCGGCGGGCGACTACCAGTTCACGTCGTATTACGGTACCGACGGCACGTTGAACATCGCGCGGCGGAATCGGACCGTTCGGCCGGAGGTGTGGGATATCCTGCGCACGCAGTTTACCGCGTACAACATCGAGGATCGCCACAACACCAGCGCGGTGGCGATCGATGGCGCGGGATACCTGCACGTAACCTGGGGCATGCACGGTGGCGGCCCGCTCCTGTATTCCCACTCCACCGCGCCGGTGCTGAACGACGAGGCGTTTCACGTTCACGGCGAACGGGAGGGCAACGCCGGCATGCTGCAAAACCAAATCCCGCTGCAGAACGATACGAATGCGATCACCTACCCCCAGCTCTGGAACATCCCGGGCAGCGGCGACTTGTTGCTCACGTTCCGCGTCGGCAGCGCCGGCAATGGCGAATGGCAGTTGACACGGTGGGACAACGCGGAGCGAGCGTGGTCGAGCGTCCACACGGCGATCGGCTCGACGGACGCCTCGCCCGACCAGCCGTGGATCGACAACGACTACGAAGGCGACGACCGGCCGAACACCAACGCCTATCACAACGGCCTGGTGTTCGACGACTCGGGCCGCATCCATGTGAGCTGGACATGGCGGACCGGCGGCGATTCGCCGTCGGGGTTTTCCGATTACCAGTCGTGTCACAACCTGATGTACGCGTATTCGGACGACGAGGGTCAATCGTGGCGCCGCGCGGATGGCCAGCCCTACGAGCGGAACGGCCGGCACGATATCGACGAGGATAACGCCACGCCCGTCGTGCTGTTGCCCGAGGGGAGCAGCATGATGAACCAGACGGGCGCCGCGATCGGGCCGGACGGGCACTACTACGTGGCCAACTATTGGGCGCCGCGGGCCGGCCAGAGCAATCACCTGCGGCAATATATGCTGGCCGAATATGACGGCGCGGACTGGCACGTTCATCAAGTGTCCGATCGGCAGCCGGAAAACGGCAACGCGCGGATTCCCGAAGCCCGACTGCGCGAGTTTCGCATTTCCCGGCCGGCCGTGCTCACCGACGCCGACAATCGCGTGCTTGTCGTGTTCAGCGACTATCAACGCGGCGGCGTAGTGACCGTCGCCTATAGCGAGGACGCGGGAACACGGAATTGGAAGCTGATCGACCTCACCACGGAAAACGTGGGCCGGTGGGAACCAACGTACGACCACGAGCGGTGGCGAACGGACGGCGTATTGAGCATGTACTATCAGCCGTGCGGCCTGGGCGAGAATGCAACGACGGCCTCCGTGCTGGAATGGGACGCCAAGAGTTACTTTGCGTCGCTAAAGCCAAAGACGCGGTAAAGATCGGGGTGCCATGGCCACTGCTTTGAGGATACCGTGGCGTTTCTTCTGTAAAAAAAGTCGTAGGGTGTGTCGAGTCCGCGAGACACACCAGAATCCGGCACAATTGGTGTGTCT
>CAZHIV010000469.1:0-3845 GCA_964532675.1 uncultured Planctomycetaceae bacterium | reverse complement strand
GTCAACTCGAGCTTTTCGGCCACGCGCTTTAGCAGCGACTCGAGCTCGACCAGCTTGCAAGGCTTGGTCAAATAATCGAAGGCCCCTTGTCGCAGCGCTGCCACCGCCGTCTCCAGCGACGACTTGCCCGTCAGGACGACTGCTTCGGCATCCGGGCACAGCTCCTTGGCCCGGGCGATCACGTCGATGCCGCCCAGCCCCGGCATGTCCAGATCGACGAGCAAGCAGTCGAACGAATCCTTTTCCAGCGCGGCGGCTGCCGTAAGCCCGTCCGGGCAGACCGTCACGCGGTGGCCCATCCGCGGAATCTCCAGCTTCATCAGCTCTTGCAGCGACTGCTCATCATCGGCAAACAAAAGCGCCAGGCCTTTGGGTTCGTTCGCGGCGTCCGAGTTTGGTGTCTTCGTCATAATTGCATGAATCTATGTGAGTAGGTGAGTACGTGAGTAGGTGAGTACGTGAATCCATGAGCGGCGAATCGTAGCAGGCGGTCTGGCGACCTACTCACTTACTCACCTACTCACTTACTCACCTGCATTGCTCCTACGCCGCCAACGGCTGCCCGCGGCGTCGCGACGCCGGCTGGCGCAGCGGCAGCGTTACGGTGAACTTGGAACCCTTGCCGAGGCCTTCGCTGAATGCGGCGATCTGGCCGTGGTGCTCCTCGACGATTCGATACGTGATCGACAATCCCAGGCCGGTCCCCTGCTCTCCGCGGCGGCGCGTGAAGAACGGCTCGAACAGGTGCCGCACGACGTCCTCCGTCATCCCGCAGCCGTTGTCCTCGACGATGATCTGGGCATCCTCCCCGCGCGGCGTGAGATCGATGGTCACGGTGCCGCCCGCCTCCACGCTGTCCAGGGCGTTGGTGATGAGATTCAGCACGACCTGCTTGATCTCCTGCGGGCAAATCTCGGCGATGACCGGCTGCCCCTCGCGCAAAACCACGTTCTTGTTCTGATACTTCCCCAGGTGGCGGAGCATTTCGATCACGCCCGCCACCAGCTCGCGCACGTCGGCGTTGTGCCGCTCGGAGTCGCCCATGCGGGAGAAATCGAGCAGCTTCTCGGTGATCTGCTTGCAGCGGAACGCCTCTTTCTGGATCATCTCGAGGTAGCTGCGCACGACGTCGCGCTCCGCCGCGTGCTCTTCGCCCATCTGGTTCAAGAGCTCGTACAGCCGTCCTTCGAGCGATTCGCTGCACATGGCGATCGAGGCCAGCGGGTTGTTGATCTCGTGCGCGACGCCCGCCGCCAGGAAGCCGACGCTCGCCAACTGCTCGCTGCGGACCACCTGCTTGGTCCGCTCGCGGACCTGGCGGTCCAGGTCGTCGCGAATCTCCTGGAAGCGGGCCGTCATGGCGTTCATCGCCTCGGCCAGCTCGCCCATTTCGTCGCTCGAATCGAGATGGATGCGGTGGTCGAATTTCCCGGCCGCCACTTCCCGCGAGCCCTCCACGAGCGTGGTCAGCGGCCGGGCAATCCACTTGCGAAATAGTTGCACCGCCGCCACGAGCAACACCGTCGCCAGCGCGGTGGTCGACCACGCCAGCGAGATGGCCCAACGATACTGCGTCCGCACGTCGGACGACAGCTCGCGGAAACGCTCGTGCAGGTGGCTCGGCAGCTCGGCCACCAGGATTCGCAGCGTCTCGACGTCGGCCCGCAATTGGATCACCAGCGGCTCGTTGTCGAGAATCCAGTCGAGGCCTTCGTCTTCGTGCTGCTTGATGCGTTTCAGCACCCCGTCGATTTTGCGCAGCGTTTCGCGTTCGTACCGATCGTCGCTGATGGCGGCCTGCGTGCGGAGCCGGTTCGAATCGAGCTGCGACCGGTACCGGTCGAGTCCCTGGCAGAACAGATCGAGCTGCGTGCGATAGCGTTGCCGCAGCAGGCCGTCGGCCCCCCACACGAGCGCGGAGTCCGAGATATCGTCGAGCCGCTGCCGGTCCTGAACCTGGTTGAGCACTTCGTGCAGGTCGGCCACGTGGTCGCGCAGCTTGTCGGCCAGCGGCAGTTCGGCCGACCGGGCGCTAAGGCTCTTCACCAGCCCGCGGTACGCGTACAAGCCGTAGTACGCGCTGCCGAACAGCGTCAGCACCGAGACCGCCAACAGTCCCAGCCCGAGCTGCAGCTTGTTCCGAATCGGCCAGTGCGAAAAGAGCACGTGCGACCTCCATGTCGCGCGATGAGTGCCGTAGCGCGCAGTGGGCTCCGTCCGAAAAGCCCACAAGTCCCCGCCGGCGCCGCCGAAGTGTAGCAAAGCCCCGCCAACGACGGAAGGCTGAGGTCGCCATACGGTCCGCGAAAGGCCCGAAGCTAGCAACCCGCGCCGCTTCCGCTTGCGGCTTAGCTCGCTACGCCGCGCAACCTCCGCTCGCGGTTTAACTCAATACCGATTCACCCGCCGCAGCAGCCAGGCTCCCGCCAGCGATAGCAGCACATTCCCTGCCCACACCGACTGGGGCGGAAATGCGCCGTCCTTGGCCTGGTCCACGCTCACCGCCAGCAGCGGGTAGTACACGATCAGAATTGGCAGGAAGCAAATGAAGAAGCTGGCGATGAATTCGCTGAACCGCAGCCACACCGCCACCGGCACGCCGATCAGCACGAAGCACAGGCAGCTGAATCCATTCGCCCAGCGGCGCCACGGCTCGGTCTGGAGCCGGTGCAGCCGCACTTCGGCGTTTTCCTGTTCCCGCTTTTGAGCTTTCCATGCCGATTCGGAGAGCGAATCGAAGTCGCCCGTCAGCATGCTGAACGCCGCCTGCGCCACGGCGGCCTGCTCGATGCGGCCCAGCAGTTCCTCCTGTTCGGCCAGCGCCGGCCCGATCTCGGAGAGCGCGTAGTTCGAGGGGCTGCGGTTTTTGCCGCTCGAGCCCGTCATTTCCTCCAGCGACACGACTAGCTCTTGCGAGTCGGGATTGATCCACTTGATCGGCCCGTCGAGGTCCAGGTTCTCGAACCGCACGACCAGCTTGCCTTCTTCCGGCAGCAGGTGCAACTCGGCCTCCGCGGCCGAAATCGTCCACGCGTCTCCGTCGCCGGAGGCTTGCACGATGACCGTCGGCTGGATCAAGCGGCGGCCCTCGACGTCGCGCACCGTGATGTTGAAGTTGCCCTGGTTATACGTGCGCCGCATCCGCAGTTGACCGTACGCTACTTCTTCGAGCGACGACATAAACACGCGCTGCTGACCCATCCGGCCCCAGCTCACCGCCACGTCGTTGAGCACCACCGCCACGAAGCTAACCAGCGTCGCCAGCACCAGCGTCGGCCAGACGACCGCCATCGGCGAAATGCCCAGCGACTTGATGGCCACGATCTCGTTGTACGACGCCATTCGGCCGTACACGCTGGTGGTCGCCAGCAGCATCGTCCCCGGCACCGCGAACTGCATCGCCTGCGGCAACAGGTACGGCGTCATCCGCACCAGCGGCCCGAGCCCGATCCCCTTGTCCACCGCTTCCTTGCCGAGCAGCCCGACAAAGATCAACAGCGTCAGCCCGGTAAGCGTCAGCAAGAAGACCTTCAGCAGGTCGAACAGCACGTAGCGGGTAAGAATGCGCATGAGCGGCCGTACTCTACCAAGCGGTAGCGCCAGCCGCCAACGACAATAAGAGCCTATCCCAGAACCGTCTGCGGAGAGGGGGACAGGCACATTTTGCTCCGAAGACTCCGCAAAATGAGCCAGTCCCCGACGGTTCTGGGATACGCTCTAAGCCATCGTCACTCGGACGAAGGGCCGAGGCATGGGCCGCTAACTATCACACGCGTTAGTGTAAGCCAATAAACAATCCTGACCAATTCTTTTCTTCATCGCTTGGATCGAGAGCGATCGACAAT
>CAZHIV010000468.1:0-3166 GCA_964532675.1 uncultured Planctomycetaceae bacterium | reverse complement strand
AAACTGGATAACTGCGACACAGGCCAGCGGCCTGTGCCACTAAAAAATGCCTCAAGAATAACTTTTGCTTTGGAGCAACTTCCGACCGCCCTGAAAGGGCAACATGGGATAGCCCAGGGCGCAGCCCTGGGAAGACTCGGTTTAACATAGTGAAGCTCTGAAAGAGCGGGATACCGATGTGAACGAGTTATACCGCCCTTACAAGGCTCCGGGGCTATAACGCATACGGAAACCCAGGGCTGCGCCCTGGGCTGTCACATCATGCCCTTTCAGGGCTATCGGCGAAGCCAAGGAGCTGCATCCAAGGGAGCGCGTCGGGAAAAACAGGAAGTGATTCATCATGAACTCTATGGCAAATCGAACAAGACGCTCGCAAGCTGCTTTTCAGCGAGCCTCCCGTCATGCCCTGACGTTCCTGCTCGCGGTTCCTTTTTTCTGCGCCCCAATACTCGCCGCCGAGGCTGTTGATTCCACCAAGACGGCCGACGACACCGCGGCCGATTCTCCGACTTCCGAGATCAAGCTCTCGCCGCTGGCCACCACCGGCCCCAAGCCGGCGCCCATCACGCCGCCCGAGCCGGAGGCGATCGAAGCAGCCATCCAGCGCGGCGTCGAGTTTCTGCTGGCCGATCAGCGTCCCGACGGCTCCTGGGGCAGCCCCCAGAAGACCAAGGGGCTCAACATCTATGCCCCGCCGCCGGGCGCCCACGACGCCTTCCGCACCGCCGTCACCTCGCTGGCCGTCATGGCGCTCATCGAAGCCCAGCCCTCGCTGCTAGAGGACAAGCGGTCGGAGGTGGACAAGGCCATCGACCGCGCGGCCGACTGGCTCGATGAGCGGAGCGGCCGGCTTCGCCGGGCCACGCCCGACGCCCTCTACAACGTCTGGGGGCATGCCTACGCCCTGCGGGCCATGGTGAAACTGCACGATCGGGCCGCCGGCGACGCCCAGCGCCAAGAGAAATGGAAACAGCACGCCGCCGTCCAGGCCGAGTTGCTCGACCGCTACAGCTTCGTCGGCGGCGGCTGGTCGTATTACGATTTCCTCGCCGGCACGCAGACCCCCAGCGACGCGGCGTTCAGCTTTTGCACGGCCACGGCCCTGATCGCCCTCAAGGAAGCCGAATCGATCGGCGTCGAATTTTCCGACCGCCTCACCCAAAAGGCCCTGACTTCGATCCGCCGCCAGCAGAAGCCCGACTTCAGCTACGCCTACGGCGAGTATCTGCGGATGGTGCCCATGCACCCGATCAACCGCCCCGGCGGCAGCCTCGGCCGATCGCAAGTGTGCAACCTGGCTCTGCGGCTCTACGGCGACGAGCGGGTCACCGACCAGGTGCTCAAGACCTGGCTCAATCGGCTGTTCGCCCGCAACGGTTGGCTCAGCATCGGCCGCAAGCGGCCCATCCCGCACGAGTCGTTCTTCTACGTCGCCGGGTACTTCTATTACTACGGCCACTGGTACGCCGCCCAGTGCATCGACGAGCTGCCGCCCGGCGAGCGGCCCTACTTCCAAGACCACCTGGCACATATCCTGCTCCCGCTCCAGGAGCGAGACGGCAGTTGGTGGGACTACCCGTTTTACAATTACCACCAGCAGTACGGCACCGCGATGGCGATCATGACGCTGGTCCACTGCCAGAAAACGGACCCGCAAAAGCTGACCTCCCGCTGAGCGCGGCGGGCAGTTTTCTCCCTGCCAAAAGCCGCCCTGCGAGTGGCTTTTCTCCACGTTGTTGCCGCGAGGCAACAGGCTGCGGCCAGGGCACCCCCGGGGCGTCGCGGCCGTGCCACGGGGCACTGTTTTTGGCCCATTTTTTCCGGCCTGATCTGACCCCTTCACCGCTTGGTGCGGTGATATCGGCTATGCGTTCGAGCCCCGGCGGCGGCCGCTTTGCCGCGCATTTTGCGCCGGGACGGCGAGCGCCTCCGTGACCTAGGTTTTAGCAGGCAACACAACCAGGCGGCCGCCTCCCCACCGCCGACGAGATCCGCGATTTCCCCATCGCGAACCGCAGATCGAGACAACCACGTAACTGATTGCCGCATCGCGAACGGATGACTGTCTAGTGAGTAGGTGAGTAAGTGAGTACGTGAGTAACTGCCAGAAATCGCAGCCCTACTCACCTACTCACCTGCTCACTTACTCACCAAGAATATGTCCACGACCGATGCCGGACTCATAGATACCGATTCGAGAGCTTCCGATGGGGTTCCTGAAAAACTTCTTCACCGACGTCTATTCCGAAGCGCCCACCCGCCACGCCAGCAAGTTCGCCCAGCTTTCCGACGAGGAGCTGGAGGCCCATCTGGGCGTGGCCCAATACGGCGACTTCGAGCTCAGCGACGCCGTCCGCCCGTCGTACAGCCTCGACGTGGTCCCCAGCGCCGGCTTCCGGCACGACGTCTATCGCGATGAAGAGAACCGGGTCAATGTGCCCGTCGTGATGGCCGCCGTCACGAAAACTCGGCTCATGGAATCCTTCATGGCCCTCATCGAAAACCTGGGCGAGGTCGTCGACGTCGTCCTGGAGACCAGCCACGGCAACCGACACCACGGCCACACCGACCTGTACCGCGAATACATCGACATGCCCATCCTGCAGAGCACCCTGTGGGACTTCGAGGACCTCTTGACCAACGACGGCTGCACCGGCATCGCCGTGCTCAACCCGCGGCTGCCGCAGGAAGTGCAACTCGATGAGCACAAGCTGCTCATCGTGTACGGCAACGACCTGAAGGCCTACGAACGGGTCCTCCGCGAAGGCGGACTGGCCTGCCGCGAAGGAATGCGGTTCATCACCGAGGCCGAGCACGTCCATTCCACCTGCGAACGCTACGCCGAAGAATTCGAACAGCTCAAAACCACCCTCGGCATGGACGGCTATCGGTAGCACCGTGGTCCAAAGAGACGCTCAGGGCGTCAGTGACGCCGCCGCCATGGTGAGCCCCGCAGGGGCGACATCATCTAGCCAGGGACGTCAGTCCCTGGAACGCGCCGGTAACGATTCCAAAGCCCTGCAGGGGCGACATGGATGAATGATGTCGCCCCTGCAGGGCTTTGTTTCTCTATCTTCGACTACCGGGGGCTTACGCCCTTGTCGTTACCCACAAATCCGTCCCGGAGGGACGTCTGACAATAGCCCAGCAATTCATTGCTGGGGGG
>CAZHIV010000467.1:0-8503 GCA_964532675.1 uncultured Planctomycetaceae bacterium | reverse complement strand
GCCAGGCGGTCGCCCAGCTCGACCGCGAAACGCAGGATGCCGTCCACGGCTTCGAGCGCCGGTTCCGCCAGCGGCTCACCGGCCGGCTGGCACGGGCCGGCGTCGATCTGACGCCGATCGAAATGACCACGACTCACCAGCGTGTGGTGGGCCGCTTCCGCGTGGCCGGCGAGCATCAGCTCGGCTCGCACACGCCGCGGCCGCGGGCGCTCTCCGATAGCCTGGCCAGCGTGCAAGTGCACGAGTCGGCCCTCACCAACGCGGCCGTCAGCCTGTCGCTCGACGGAGGCCGCTACTCGGGGGCCGAGCTGCAGCAATTGCTCCGCGAGCAATTCCCCCGCCTGGCCACAAACGG
The DNA here is from genome assembly GCA_964532675.1 of uncultured Planctomycetaceae bacterium. GTDB lineage: Bacteria > Planctomycetota > Planctomycetia > Pirellulales > Lacipirellulaceae > JABDGM01. Next base: position 8,148 of record CAZHIV010000467.1, on the reverse strand, counting down.
CGAAGTCGTCCGCCGCGACGTGATGTTTTACTTCGCGCAGGAAGACGCCCTTCAAGTCCATATCGGCGACGGCCGATTGGAGCTTACTCTGACGCTGGCCGGCATCGTTCAAGACGGCCGGCCCATCCGCGACTTCGTGGTACACGCCTACTATGTGCCCGTGGTCAACGGCCTGGAGGCGGAGCTCGTGCGCGACGGGTCGCTCGGCATCGAAGGACGGCTTAGCTCGGCCGATCGCGCTCGGTTGCACAACGTGTTCCAGAGCGTGCTCTCGCCGGACCGCCGGCTGCCGATCGTGCGGCTCGATAACCCGAACGACCCGCGGCTGGAAGGCTTGATGATCACCCAGCTCGTGCTCGAAGACGGCTGGCTGGGCCTGGCCGTCGGGCCGGCGTACGGCGAGCGAGTGGCCGAGCGGAGCCGCTCGCTGCGGTGATTCTTCACGTAGGCGAGTTTCTCCCAAAACTCGCTTTCGCGTCTCAAAGAGACGCGGCTACGTGTCTCGCCCGGCAAGCTTCTCGCGCACGCGGCTCCACCACGATTGCATTCGCTGTTGCGTCGAGCCGTTGCGGCTCATGCGCGCGGCAGATAGCTCCCGCTCCGCGGTGCGCCAGTCTTCGCTGCCGTCGCCATCGGGACATCCGCGCGCCTGCCAGATCTCGTATGCCCGCCGGGCAATTTGCTCCTGCGGTATTTCGCGTTTGGTTGCATGCATGGCACATCTCCATCTTGGCGACCTGATTGTGGCCGTTTACCCCGCGCCTCCTGAGCTGCCACCATTCAAGTCTAGACGGCGCACGGAAGTCAATAGCAGCCAAAAAGTCGCGAATTACCGTCGGCGGATTGAAAACGGGAATAAGAACCGCCAGAATCTGAGAATCAGGTGACGGCGTTCGGCCACTGGCCTTGGACTCACGGTAAGGAGCGCTACCATGGACTTTGCGACACGAAACATGGTCGTTTCGCGAACGGCCTGGATCTCGGTTCTCTGGACGCTTGGTTCTATGCCCGTCGCGGCCCTCGCCAACGCGTCGGACCATACCACGGCCGAACGGCTCGTTCGGCAAGCGCAGCAAGCCGAGCTCGAAGGCGATCCGGCCCGCCGCTTCGCGCTGCTGCGGCAGGCCGTCCGTATCGCGCCCGACTTCGAGCTTGCGCGGTGGCAGCTCGGCCAGGTCCAGGTCGACGGCCAGTGGCTGGCGGTGGAGGAAGCCCAGCGCCGGGCGGCAGCCGATCCGCACCAGGGCGAGTATCGCGAGCGTCGCGCCCAATACGGCGAAACTCCGCTGGGGCAGCTTGAGCTCGCCCGCTGGTGCCGCAAGAACAATCTCGACGAGGAGGCCCGTTTCCATTGGGCCAGCGTGCTGTCGGTCGACCCGAACCATGAAGAAGCCCTGCGCGCCATGGATATGCGCTGGCACAACGGCCAATTGCTCACGCACGACGAAATCGCCGAGCAGAAGGACGAGCTGCGCGAGTCAAAGCGGGCGGCTAAAAAGTGGAAATCGACGGTCGCACGCTGGCGGCGAGAAGTGTCGGGCAGCGACGCCGCGAAGCGCGAAGCGGCGCTCGAGGAGATTCGCTCGCTGAGTGATGCCGACGCCATTTTCGCAATCGAGGAACTGACGCTTGGTCGCGATACCAGCCGGGAAGAAGCGTCTGACGACTACTGCGACATCAGCCTGGCTCTTGTCGAAGCGCTGGGTAACATGCCCGAGCACGACGCAACGCTCTCGATGGTACGGCACGCGGTTTGGTCGCCCTCGGAAGACGTCCGCGAAACGGCTATAGAATCGATCAAAAAGCGGCCGCAGCACGATTACGTGCCAATACTCTTGAGCGGCCTGGCGATGCCGATCGAGTCGTCGTTTCAAGTAAGGACCCAGCCCGACGGGAGCGTTCATTACACGCATTCGCTGTATCGCGAGGGCCCTGAAGTCGATTGGTCCACGGACGCCCGGCTTTCGGCAATGCAATACGACCTGGGCGGCCGCCAGACCATTTGGGACGCGGCCACCCGACGATTGGAAATCGGTCCGCGTACGGGTTCAACGCCCGACGCAATGCGGCGGAAGGCGGCGGTCGCCTCCCGTTATCACAACCGCTTCGGCAATACGGCGGCCCAAACCGAATTGCAGGTTTGGCAGGCGAATATTACTACCGAGCTATTGAATGCCCGAATCTTCCCCGTATTGACCGGCGCGACCGGAGAGAAGATTGGCGAGAACCCGACGGCCTGGTGGGATTGGTGGCGGAACCGCAACGAGTACTACGCCCCGGAGGAAAAGGACGTCGACAGGCGCTACGTCGCCCATACCCACAGTTATTATTATGGATTTCCGTCGCACCAAGTGCGATATCCTCCGCCGCCAATTCGACAATTCTCATGTTTTGCGAAGGGCACGCCGGTCTGGACCAAGACGGGCCAGCGGCCGATTGAATCGCTGGAACTCGGTGAGTTGGTGCTCTCGCAGAATGTAAATACGGGCGAGCTCGCGTATCAGCCGGTGATCGGTCGCACCGTGCGTCCGCCGAGCCCGATCGTGAAACTCTCCTTCGGCGGCGAGGAGCTGCGTACTACCTTGGGCCACCCGCTGTGGGTCGCCGGCGTCGGTTGGCGGATGGCCAAGGAGCTGGGCGACGGGGCCATCCTGCACGCTGTAACCGGCTCGCCGCGCGTCGAGTCGATCACCCCGGACGGCGAAGAGGAGGCCTACAACCTCGTTGTGGCCGAGTCCAACACCTACTTCGTCGGCGAGTGCGGCATCCTCGTGCACGACAACACGCCCCGCACGCCAACGCGAGCGACCGTGCCAGGGCTGGTCACAAGATAGTCCCCGCACCAGCGAAAAACCAAGCTTCACTTGCTGCGCTCGTACGCATCGAGAAATGCGTCGCGATCGATACCGGCTTGGCGACATGCTGCACGTAGTGTTGCCCCCTTGATAGTGCGGTGGTTCGGAAGCGTCATCGGCGTTGAACTTCCGTCCGGATTGCCGTGCCGCAATGCAATGTGCTCCGCTTCGCGCACAACCACGAATCCGAACGTTCCCAGCGCTCTCAGAACGCGGCGTTTAGGCGCGTCGGCGGGGAACTTTGCCATTACGCATCAATTCCTGCTTCGACGATAAATGCGTCGAGCAGCGGGGAATCAACGGGAAACGCGTCGGCGCCAAACGTCTCGATGTGGAACTTCGCCGCTGACTTAGCGTCGGACAATGCCTCGTCCGCGGTATCCCCTTCGCCAACGACGGCGCCCTGCAGCCCAAGTGGATATGCCACGAAGCCATCGGCGTGCTGTTCAACGATAAACTTCAATTGCGTCATCGCGGTTCATATCCGTTCAGTGAACGTCGTTGATTCTACGCGACACGTTAAGAACTGGCCAGCATGCCTTGCGTGATCCCCGGCGCCGGCAGCGTGCTGGTGCCCATGAGGAACTGGTCGACTGCGCGGGCGGCGCCGCGGCCTTCGTTGATGGCCCAGACCACGAGCGACTGGCCGCGGCGGCAGTCGCCGGCGGCGAATACGCCGGGCACGTTGGTGGCGAACGGGCCGTGATCGGCTTTGAACGTTTCCCAGTTGCCCCGCGGCCGCTGCGTCTCGACGCCCAGCATCTGGCCGACCGCCGTTTCCGGACCGAGGAAGCCGGTCGCCAGCAGCACCAGGTCGGCGGGCCAGATCTTCTCGGTGCCCGGCACTTCGCTGAACGGCCCCTTTTCGGCCGGCTTCGACCAGTCGACCGAGACCGTCTTGATGCCCTTCACGTGCCCGCGGCCGTCGTCGACAAACTCCTTGGTGAGGATATTATAGGCCCGCGGGTCGTGGCCGAAGCGGGCCTTCGTCTCGGCGTGCGAATAATCGACGCGGAAGACGCGCGGCCACTCGGGCCAGGGATTGTTCGGCGCGCGCGACTCGGGCGGGCGATCGAGCAGCTCGAAATTGGTCATGCTCTTGCAGCCGTGCCGCAGCGAGGTGCCGATGCAGTCGGCCCCGGTGTCGCCGCCGCCAATGACGATCACGTCCAGCCCGGCCGCGGAGAGGAAATGGCCGTTGTTGAGGGCCGTATCCAGCAGGCTCTTGGTGTTGCGCGTTAGAAAGTCCATCGCGAAATGGATGCCCTTCAAATCGCGACCGGGGCAGCGGCCGGTCGGGTCGAACGGCTTGGTGGCGCCGGTGGCCAGCAGCAGGGCATCGTTGTCGGCCAGCAATTGATTGGGGTCGATGAATTTCACCGGGCAGCCGCGATCGAGCATGATCTGCGTCATGTGGCCGCTCTCGAAATCCTCCTGCCGGCCGACGTGCGCGGACGTGACGAACTCGACGCCTTCGGCCGCCAGCAAGTCCACCCGCCGCTGCACGACACCTTTGTCGAGCTTCATATTGGGGATGCCGTACATCAAGAGGCCGCCGATGCGGTCGGCCCGCTCGTAGACCGTGACGTGGTGCCCCACCTTGTTGAGCTGCGCGGCAGCGGCCAGCCCGGCCGGCCCGCTGCCCACGATCGCCACCCGCTTGCCGGTCCGCTGAAAGGGCGGCTGCGGCGTGACCCAACCCTCGGCGAAGCCGCGGTCGATGATCGCGTTCTCGATGTTCTTGATCGTCACCGGCGGATCGATAATTCCTAGCACGCACGCCCCCTCGCACGGCGCCGGGCAGGTGCGGCCGGTGAACTCCGGGAAGTTGTTCGTCTTGTGCAGCCGGTCGAGGGCGTCCTTCCAGCGGCCTTGGTAAACTAGGTCGTTCCACTCGGGGATGAGGTTGTCGATCGGGCAGCCCGAATCGCTCTGGCAGAACGGCACGCCGCAATCCATGCAGCGGGCGCCCTGCGTGCGCAGATGCAGCTCGGCCGGCGCGGTAAAGATTTCCAGGAAGTCGTTCGCCCGCTCCACCGGATCGCGATACGGCACCGCCTGCCGCTCGAATTCTTTAAAGCCCGTGGGTTTGCCCATAATCGTTACGCCGCAGCTTGGCTCCAAACAAAATCCGTCCCGGAGGGACGATTTGAAAATAGCCCAGCGATTTATCGCTGGGGGAAGCGATACCCGGAATATCGTGCGTCCCGTAGGGACGCTTGAAGCTCAGCCCCAAACGTACCGCGGATCGTACTCAATCCCGTGCCGCTCCAAAAACGCAATAAACTCATCTTGAAAGGTCGTTGTTCGGTGGTGTTCGCGTTGGTTGGCAATGTATTGCTTGGTATCCGCGACCTGTGGAAATGCCCACACTAAACGCGCCGTATCCCTCTTGCCATTCGAAGGACTTGTGCTCTGGAAATGTATCGTGCACCCATTTCGAGGACGCGCCTTTGATCAATTGCATCGCTTTCGCGATGGACAAAATGGATGGTATGGAAAGCAACAAATGCACATGGTCTTCCACTCCGCCGATCGCCAGGGCCCGCATTTTATTTTCTCTCGCGATGCCGCCCATGTAGGGCCAAAGGCGCTCCTGGAGCTCTTCCGTTATCTCTTTCCGGCGCTCCTTGGTGCTGAACACGCAGTGATACAGCGCGCTAACGTAGGAGTGTGGCACGGTCTGTTTCTCCGGCTCGTTTCAATCGTCCCTACGGGACTTTGCTCATGGTCTTCAATCGTTTCCCAGCGATAAATCGCTGGGCTATTATCGGCCGTCCCTACGGGACAAAACGACTTGCCGTTACGCTTCACTCTCATGCCACTGCCACCTGCCGAATCTCCGCCGCTTTTTGTTCTTGCAGGACGCGCTTGTAGTCGGTCGGCATCACCTTGAGGAACTGCGGCAGCACCTCGTCCCAGCGAATCAGCACGTCGGCGGCCACCGTCGAGCCGGTGTAGCCCTGGTGCTTCTCGATGAGGCCGCGCAGCTCGGCTGCGTCTTCGTCGGTGGCGACTTTTTCCAGCTCGACCATGCCCATGTTGCAGTTCAAGAGGAACCGCTCGTGCGGATCCCAGACGTAGGCGATTCCGCCGCTCATGCCGGCGGCGAAGTTGCGGCCCGTCGGGCCGAGGATCACCACGCGGCCGCCCGTCATGTACTCGCAGCCGTGGTCGCCGACGCCTTCGATCACCGCGCGGGCACCGCTATTGCGCACCGCAAACCGCTCGGCGGCCCGGCCGCGCAAGAACGCTTCGCCGGCCGTCGCGCCGTACAGCGCCACGTTGCCGATGATGATGTTCTCCTCCGGCACGAAGCTCGACTCGGCCGGGGGATAGATGATGAGCCGGCCGCCGGACAGGCCCTTGCCGACGTAATCGTTCGCGTCGCCCACCAGCTCGAGCGTCACGCCGCGGGCCAGAAAAGCGCCGAAGCTCTGCCCGGCCGAGCCGATCAGCTTGAAGTGCACCGTGTCGTCCGGCAGGCAATCGACGCCCCACCGCTTGGCGATCTCGTGGCTGAGGATCGTGCCTACGGTGCGGTTCGTATTGATGATCGGCAGCTCGGCCCGGACTTGTTTCCCGTGCTCCAGCGCAGGCTTGGCCAGCTCCAGGAGCCGGGTGCGATCGAGCGACAAGTCGAGGCCGTGGTCTTGGGGCTTCATGCAGTAGGTGCCGACATTCTCATGCGGTTTCTCGATTGGCGCGAGCAGCTCCGTGAGATCGAGGCCGTCCGCCTTCCAATGCTGAATGGCCGCGTTGGTTTCCAGGCAATCGACGCGGCCGACCATCTCGTCGATCGTGCGGAAGCCGAGCTCCGCCATGATCTGCCGCGCTTCCTCGGCCACCATGAACAAGTAATTGGTAACGTGCTCCGGCAGGCCGGCAAACTTCTTCCGCAACACGGGGTCTTGCGTGGCGATGCCCACCGGGCAAGTATTGAGATGGCACTTGCGCATCATGATGCAGCCGAGCGTCACGAGCGGCGCGGTGGAGAAGCCGAACTCCTCCGCGCCGAGCAAAGCGGCGATCACCACGTCGCGGCCCGTCTTCAATCCGCCGTCTGTCTGCAGCGTGACGCGGCTCCGCAGGTCGTTCAGCACGAGCGTCTGGTGCGTCTCGGCGATGCCCAGCTCCCACGGCAGGCCGGCGTGCTTGATGCTCGTCAGCGGCGAGGCGCCGGTGCCGCCGGTGTCGCCGGAAATGAGTATGTGGTCGGCGAATCCCTTGGCCACGCCGGCCGCGATTGTGCCCACGCCCACCTCCGAAACCAGCTTTACGCTCACCCGCGCCGAGGGGTTGCTGTTCTTCAGGTCGTGAATGAGCTGCTTGAGGTCCTCGATGGAGTAGATATCGTGGTGCGGCGGCGGGCTGATGAGGCCCACGCCCGGCGTCGAGTAGCGGATGCGGGCGATATTGGCGTCCACCTTGCGGCCGGGTAGCTCGCCACCCTCGCCCGGTTTGGCGCCTTGCGAAATCTTGATCTGCAGCTCATCGGCATTGGCCAGATACCAAATGGTGACGCCGAACCGCCCGGAAGCCACCTGCTTGATGGCCGACCGCTTCGAATCACCGTTGGGCAGCGGCTTGAACCGCTCCGGGTCCTCGCCGCCTTCGCCCGTATTGCTTTTGCCGCCCAGCCGATTCATCGCGATGGCCAGCGTCTCGTGGGCCTCGGCCGAGATCGAGCCGAAGCTCATCGCGCCGGTGCAGAATCGCTTGACCATCTCCTTGACCGGCTGCACTTCGTCGATCGGAATGGGGCCGCCGCCCGCGCCCGGCTTGAATGCGAAGAGCCCGCGGAGGGCGCAGCGCGTCTGCGCGTCGCGGTTCGCGTGCTCGGAGAAGCGGCGGTAGGCGTCGACGCTATTGCTGCGGGCCGCGACTTGCAGATCGGCGATCGCCGGTGGGTCCCACATGTGCCGCTCGCCGTCGGCTCGCCAGTGGAACTCGCCCGGATTGGGGAGGACTGGCAATCGCCCGTCCCCGTTCTGTGGATAACCGAGCGAGTGCCGCCGCAGGGCCTCTTCGGCCAGGACGTCGAAGTCGACCCCCTGCAGGCGGCTGGCGGTCCCCGCGAAACACCGGTCGACGACCGCATCCCGCAGACCTACCGCCTCGAAGATCTGGGCCCCCTTGTAGCTTTGCAGCGTGCTGATGCCCATCTTGGCCATCACCTTGAGCATGCCCTTGGCGACGCCCTTGCGGTACAGCTTGACGAGCTCCAGGTCGGCCTTCGTGACGGGATCGTCCGCGAGGTAGCCATCGGTGCTGTGGTCGATCGTGGGATGAT
>CAZHIV010000466.1:0-3713 GCA_964532675.1 uncultured Planctomycetaceae bacterium | reverse complement strand
AAGCGGGTCGTCAGCCAGGACGAGGCGATCAAGGCGATCAGCAAAGCGGTCCGCCGCAGCCGCAGCGGCCTGCAGGACCCGAAGCGGCCGACCGGCACGTTCGTGTTCGCCGGGCCGACGGGCGTGGGCAAGACGCTCTTGGCCAAGGCGCTGGCCGAGTTCATGTTCGGCGACTCCGACGCGCTCATTCAGATCGACATGAGCGAGTACATGGAGAAGCACAACGTGAGCCGGCTGATCGGCGCGCCGCCGGGATACGTCGGCTACGAGGAGGGCGGCCAGCTCACCGAGCAAATCCGCCGCCGGCCGTACGCGGTGGTGCTGCTCGACGAGATCGAGAAGGCCCATCCGGAGGTGTTCAATATGCTGCTCCAGGTGATGGAGGAAGGCCGGCTCACCGACAGCTTCGGCCGGAACATCGACTTCCGCAACACGATCCTGATCATGACCACGAACGCGGGCGCCGAGGCGATCAAGAATGAGGCGGCCTTCGGCTTCGCCAAGCCGGACCAGGACGCCTCCTACGAGAGCATGAAGACGCGCGTGGTGGATGAAATCGAGAAGGTGTTCAGGCCGGAGTTCATCAACCGCGTGAACGACATCATCGTCTTCCGCCACTTGACGGAGGTAGACATGACGCAAGTCGTCGATTTGGAATTGACGAAGGTCCGCGATCGGCTCAAGGAAAAGGGCCTGGAGATCGAGCTCACCGACGAGGCCAAGGAATTCCTCGTGAAGAAGGGCTCGAACACCGATTACGGCGCGCGGCCGCTGCGGCGGGCGATCGAGACGTTCGTGGAGGATCCGCTTGCCGAGGAACTTCTCAAAGGCGAGTTCGCCGGCAACGACCTCGTGAAGGTCGAGGTCAAGAAGGTCGGCGACAAGAAGCAACTCGTCTTCGAGGGCGTTACCAAGGAGCGGCCGGAGCCGGAGCCCGTCGGCGCCGGGGCCGGCGCCGAAGGCGGCGAGCAAGCCGGCGAAGGCGGCGAGTCGTAGCGACGGCGGTGATTAGATTTTGATTGAACCCATTTAGCCCCGGGTCATTGACCCGGGGCTAATTGTCTTTACAGCGGCCAATCGCGCAATAGTCGCTCTGTTTCCTCGAGGTGACCCGTCTCGTCGTTGACGATGTCTTCCAGGGCGACGACGAGGCCCTTGTCGCCGAATTCCTCGGCCTGCTTCGCGCGCTTCGTGTAATCCTTCACGGCACGTTGCTCGGCCTCGCGCACGGCCTCGACCATTTCGCGGTTCGATTTGGGGGCGGGCACTTCGCGGGCCTTGGTCGTCGGCTCGCCGCCCAGGGCCACGATCTTGTTGGCCAGGAATTGGGCGTGGGTTTGCTCGTCGGGAACCTCGTTGAGGAAGAACTCGGAGAGCTGCGGCCGGTAGGGGCCGGTCGCCTTGGCCGCGTACGCAATGTATTGGAGGATCGCGCCGAATTCGCCGGCCAGGTCCTCGTTGAGCGCCTCGATCATTTCTTCTTTACCCATGACTGACTCCCTTTGGATTTCGGACGAAATGCATGCGACGGGCCGCGCCGCAGAATCGCGGCCAATGATCCGCAGGCAAGCAAAATGAGCAAATCCGATGCCGGCTCGGGCACCAAATACAAGGCCGGGTCCGGCGAACTCGAACCTGTGCCGGCGCCCACGTTCATTCGCCAAACGACGTAGTCGGCCGCATCGACGACGTGATCGCCGTTGGCGTCGGCGGCCAAATCGGTGGTCGATCCGAAGGAATGCTGCCAGAGTTGGTAATCAAGCGAGTCGACCGAGCGGTCGAGATTGAAGTCGCCCGGCCCTCCGTCGGCGACGAGGCGAAAGTCGACGACGACGGGCAAGTGGTCGTAGAGCAGGGCGTCGATGGTCACGTCGAACGTTTGTAAACCGGTGGCCGAGCGTTCGGCCGCCGACATGGCGACCGTATTGAGGACGAACTGGTGGGCGGCCCTGGCGACGCTGTCGGTGTACAACACGTAATCGAGTCGGCCGGGCGCGAACTGGCTATAGTCGTTTCGCCAGGTGTAGTCGGTGGCCCCGCTGCCGTTGTGGACGGGGTGGGCGTCGGTGAGGCTGGTTCCGTCCCAATCGGGCGGCGAATCGGGGCCGTAGACCGACTCGTCGACGATGTTGCCCGCGATGAGGTTGAGGAGCGGATCGGGCAGGCCGACGATGTTGAGATCGCCGACGACGGCCATGGGCGTACCGGGGGCCAGGTTGACGAACCCGCCGGGGCTGCGGGCGTCGCGCATCCAATTCACCAGGGCGTCGGCCTGCTGCTGTCGTTCCACATCTTCTGGTCCGCCTAACACGTCGCCGCAGCATTTGAAATGGTTGTTCATGAAGTAGAAGTCGGTCGCGAAGGTGTCGTCCGGCAGGTCGACCAGCGCGATGGCAATGCCGCGCGGGCTCGATGGGTTGGTGTTCGTTCTCTGCAGCGACAAGGGATACTTGCTGACAATCACATTGTCGCTGCCCTTGTGCGCATGCCAATTGGCACCACCGGCTAACGGCGCAATGGAATCCATGAGATTGGCTACATCGGCGGCGCTGAAGGTAGTCGTCGGATCGAACGGGCTGTCGATCTCCTGCAGATTGAGGATGTCGGGATCGAGCGCCCGCACGACTCGCTCAAACTTCGCCGCTTGCGTCGCATTGATCTCTGGAAAGATCGTGTCCCACAGCACGTTGTAGGAGACGACCCGCAAGTCGGTCGGCGCGAGCCGGTCGATGAAGGTGCCGGTGGTTTGCGCTGAAAGCCGTGGCGCGACGCACGTGACGAGAACCGCGAAAAGGATAGCTGCGACGGGTCGACGGAGAGCTCGCTGACTCGGCACGGATTCGCTCATGTATAACGAACGCCTTGGTACTGCGGCTCAAAAAAGGCAGGCAGCAGCGCGTCGGCCTGCAATAGGCCGTCGCGCGTCAGCTCGACGCGATCGGACTCACGGTCGAGCGCACATAGGCCGTCCTGCTCGTAACCTGTCCATACATCCGACCAGCGATCAAGGATATCCACACCGAACTTGTCTTGGAAGTAGCTTCCATTCAAATAGCCGCGCTTGAGCTGCAGGATCATCTCGCGGATGAGACGCTGCTGCGGGGTGAGGCGCAGGGCGCGGTGGAGCGGCAATTTGCCGGCTTCGAGCGTGCCGCAGTAATGCTCCCATTCGGGATGATTCTGGTAATGGACCGCCCCTCCCTGGCCGTCCCCAAGCTGGGGAGGGAAATTCGCGATATTCCCGAAGCTCGCGATACCGGTCGCGAGCAGATCGCTGCCTCGCCAGAGATTGTCGCGGTAGCTGAAGTTCACGCGGTGGGGATTCTTGACCATCGTATAGGCGCTGGAAACCGAGTAGCCGGCCGACGCGAGCTGGTCGAAAGCGTAATCGACCCACGCCCGCTTGGTCGCCCAATCGGCGACGGGCGTTTCGATGACGCCGCCCAGGATGTCCTTCGAATACACGGTGTTGAAGGGCAGCTCCATCTGGTAGATCGTCACGCTGTCGGCGTCCAGGTCGATGGCGCGGGCCACCGCGTCGCGCCATTTGTCCCACGTCTCGCCGACCATGCCGGCGATCAGGTCGATATTCGTATTGGCGAAGCCGGCCGCCTGAATCCACGGCCAGGCCTTGTAGATTTCGGGCGATTCGTGGGCCCGGCCGTTGTCACGGAGGATGTCGTCGTCGAAGTGCTCGACGCCGAGGCTCAAGC
>CAZHIV010000465.1:0-3758 GCA_964532675.1 uncultured Planctomycetaceae bacterium | reverse complement strand
AAGGGCGGTGCCGTTTTGGCCCTGGGCGGCGGCGTAATGGGCTTTGCCCTGGGCGGCGCCCTCCTCATGAGCTGGTTCTCGTTCGCAATGAGCCCGCTCGCGACGAGCGAATGGTACCAGGCGATCGAGTTCGAATCCCCCCGAGAGTTCCGTGACGACGCCAGTAGCCGTCATGAGGATCGCGACGGTACGGTCATCACGACCGACGACCCAGTGGCCATGTACCTGTTCTTTTCGCCGGTGCTGATTTTGGGCGCAGCCGGCGCGATATTCGGCACGGCCTATGGTGTGGTGCAATATGTCGGTTATCTGCTGAATGTACCGGCCGATGTGCGGGAGTGCGAACGAAACGAGAAGCGCAAGCCGGTTATCGAGGAGCGAGAGGCGATCGCGGCCGCAATCGAGCAGCGGCTGCAACCGCTCGCGCCGGCGCCGCGCGAGCTGTCCATGGGAGTGAGATGGCAGCTCCTGCGCGACGGCATCGGTGCCGGCTTCGTATTTGGGGCAATCTTCATCGTCGCGGGTGTTGTGGCGTCGGTGCTGCTGTTTTTCGGCTGGCGAAGTGATCCAGCGAAATTCCCACTCGTCGCGGTCACGATCGGCCTCATTTTTGTAGCCCTCGGGTCGTTGTTCTCGATTGCAAGCGTCCGCGCCTGGCAGGGCAGAATTCGGATACTTCGCCACGGGCACCTTGCGCGGTGCCGCCTCGTGACCTGCCATCATCCACAAAAGGGAGTTTGGAGGTCCTACTCGACGGTGCTCGACGAGTTGCGTGCGGCATGGGACAAGCCGCTCGGAGACTTCAACAAGAAGGCAGAGACGAAAGGCTTCGAGCGATTCGGCATTCTATTCGGTGTTGCTGCGATTGTAGTCTTCGCTTTTATGGGAATCGTGGGCTTGGTTTTGACGGCCGGAATTTCGTATATGGCTTTCGAAGGAGAGCTAGTTGGCTGGGTAGGGCTTGGGTTCCTCGTGCTATGGTGGACGTTCATCGTGGGGTTGGGGCGATTGTTCTGGCGGAGGATTCGCATTGCCGCAACGATCGGGCAACACAGTCTGACGACACTCGGGATCCAGCCGATTGTCGACTGCCGCGTGGAGTTCGAGCTGCCGGGCGGAAAAACGGTAAAGGCGAGAACAAAAGTGGATCTCGCGTCGCGGCTCGCGCCGGGGAAGCCTGAACCCGACGACGTGGTTGCTTACGACCCGTGGAAACCGAAGAACGCGCTGCTGTTGAGCGGGTTTACGCCGCCGCTCGAGGTGGACGAAAACGGCAAGTGGCGATTTCCAACGTCAGCTTGACGGATTCGGCAGGAAAGACCGACAGGCAAACTCTATCGAAGCCTGCATCTGCGGTGGATCGCGAGCCACCGCGAACGCTGCTAAATTCGTCTGATGCAAGGCAGCCTAGGGGGTTCGTCCTGTACGCGTAACGCTGTTGCCCTGTCAGGCGCGGGTCACCATCGCCCGCGCAATCACGCCTCCCAACTTTCCAGTCGGACCGACAGGGGGCTCCGCGAGCATAAAGCGCATCGAGTCACAGCCGACAGACACCATGCTCCAACTGATTGACCCACAGCGCTCGTGTTGCGAGCCTAAACTAGTGACATTCGTCCCACTCTCCGAAGCATTAGGTGGTTACCTCAGCACGCTAATGAGGGCGTGACATTACGCTTGACTTCTTGAGCGAACTGACGGTTCGACATGGGCGCGAAACGCGATCGCCGGGTCAGCGCAGTCGGGGAGACCGAAGCGTGTTCGCCCGAACAACCATCGGCCGAAGGGTGCGCTTCAAAAACGGTGGTTTCGCGACGCGTTTCACGCGCTGACGAGTTGTTGGTATTCAGCGAGCAATTTGGCGTCTCCTGGTACTTGCTACAGCGGCCGCTAATATCAGCAGCAATGCGCTTGATGGTTCCGGCACGGCTGCGTTGAAGGATGAAGTCGCGCCACTGCCAGCGGTCTGGCCGAAGTGGGATCGCCAATCCTCATATTCCTGCGGCGTGCCCTGGTTCTTTCGCCACACGACGTAGTCGGCCGCATCGACGCTGCCATCGCCGTTGTAGTCGCCGGGCAATCCCGGGACGAAGAGTGCGACGTCGTTTCCGTCGCCGCCCTGGTAGGTGATGAACAAGTCGGTGCCGCCAAAGTCGCCGACGAGCGCGCCTTCGGCCAAGCCCGCGAAAGCCCCGCTTGTCGATCCGCCGATGGTGACGATGTCGAAGGAATCGCCCGCCATCGGCACGAACGCGGCGTCCACGGTGACGTTGAGGTTACCGGAAATATGGGCGTCGCCGCCGATGGCGAGCGTGTCGAACTCTCCCGGCATCGTGCCGGCGAGGTCAATGAATAACGCATCGCCGGCGGCCATCGAGTAGCCGGCACTCACCGTATTGGAGCCCACCAGCGTGGCGGCGCCAGTGACCGCGTTCGAGACACTGCCGAGGATGCTGGTGTTGATGAGATTCAGCTCGCCGTTGTTCGTAAGGCCTGCTTGGAAATGGAGCGTGCTGTTGATGGCGTTGATCTGGCCGCCTGGGTTGTTAGTCACCGCAGCGGTAAACGTCAATTCGTCGTTAATTGCGTCGATCGTGCCACCGGAGTTGTTTTCAACCGCTGCTTCAACCGTCCCTCTGCCACTGAGCTCACCGCGGTTGTCGAGGACGCCTGGACCCGAGATGGTCGATCCGCCGGGGAAGAGCTCGATTGCGGCGTGGTTGACGTACCCCTCCGCCGGAACAACGGCCTGGCCGCCCTGTTGAACTCGGATGTTCCGATGCACGAGTTCGAGACGGCGGTTGGCGTCGCTCAAATCGGTCGCCTGCCCCAACGTGAGCGACTGGCCCGAGGGAATGGAGGTCACCTGCGGGCTAATGCTGATGAGTCCTCGTCGGGATCCATCGGAGGCGCTGTATTTGCCCCCTTCGACATTGATCGTTGACGTGTTGAGCAAAGACGGATCGGTAACGCCGACAACGAAATCAAACAGTTGACTGGAACCAAACACGGCGACACGCCCGCCCCCTCCGCGGGAAGTAACAGATGCTGCGAAGAGTTTAGACGCACTGGCGTCAATGGCGCCGAGCAGGTTGACCGACTGTCCGGCGATACGCACCCCGCCGCCGCTGCCGGCGCCGCCGCCGAGTATGAGCCCGATGGTTTCGACTCCCTCGGCGATTCCGCCGGACGCGATCAGTACACCGTTGGCTCCGAGCGTGACACTGCCGATCGCGCCGATCTCGATTGCCCCTCCTCCCGCAGCCCCGCCAAGGCCGTAGGTGCCGGCCGACCCGCCGCCACTGCCGCCTTGCAAGGGTCCGCTGACAAGATCACCGTAAGGAAAACCACCGTTGCCCCCATTTACGACTATTTCGCCGGGGCCGCCGAAGCCGCCGCTGCCGCCGCTAAAGCTTGCTCCGGTGCCTCCGCCACCCGGGCCGTCACCTGCGACGGAGGGTTGACCAAAGGGGGCGAACCCGCCACCGAATCCGCCGAACCGGGGCGCGCCGGGCGGCGCTTCTTCTTCTATGAAGACCACCGTCTCCACGCCCTCGCCGCTGAGGTCGATCGTCGTGTCGATCACCGCGTTGCCGTGTGACACGAATGCCAGAGCACGCGTCCCTGTCACGGTAATTGTGGCGGTCGATTGGATGTCGATGTCGTCGAACGCGAAGACGGCGATCTGCGGAATACCCATCGAACCGGGAGCCCACACTCCGTTGAGGTAATCGGCTGTACCGTTCTGATCATCCGCTATA
>CAZHIV010000464.1:0-3383 GCA_964532675.1 uncultured Planctomycetaceae bacterium | reverse complement strand
CCGTTTCGGCCCGTAGCCGGTGAGCAGGATTTCATCGTCCAGCGCGAGGAACTGCCGGTACGTGCCCGGGTCGCCCTGCCGGCCGCAGCGGCCGATGAGCTGGCGATCGATCCGCTGCGACTCGTGTAGCTCGGTGCAAATGACGTGCAGCCCGCCCAGCTCGGGCACGCCATCGCCCAGCCGGATGTCGGTTCCGCGGCCGGCCATGTTCGTGGCGACGGTCACTTTGCCGCGCTCGCCCGCGTGCGCGACAATTTCCGCCTCCTCCGCGACGTGCCGCGCGTTGAGCACCGCGTGCTCGATGCCCTCCGCCTCCAGCAGCCGCGACAGCAGCTCGCTCTTGTCGATCGAGCGCGTGCCCACCAGCACCGGCCGGCCGCGCCGGTGCTGCTCCAACAGGTCGGCGATGATCGCCCGCCACTTTGCCTCCGCCGTGCCGAACACCAGCGTCGGCAACTTCTGCCGGATCGGCGGCCGGTTGGTGGGCACCGGCAGCACGCGGCACTTGTAAATCTTCTTCAGCTCGCGCGCGCTGGTGGCGGCCGTGCCCGTCATGCCGGCCAGCCGATTGTAACGGAGGAAGAAGTCCTGGATGGTGATCCGGGCGGCCTGGTTCGTGGCGAACGTAATCTCGACGCTTTCCTTGGCCTCCACCGCCTGGTGAATGCCGGCCCGCCACTTTCGCCCCTCGCCGAGCCGGCCCGTGAACTCGTCCACGATCACGATCTCGCCGTTGCGCACGACGTACTGCCGGTCCAGCACCATCTCGCGCCCCACCTTGATCGCCCGCTCCACGTGCTCGTAGATCGTCGACAGCGGCATGCGGTCCATCGCCTCCAGCTTGGGCAGCTCGCGCAGCAGCCGCCGCCCGTCCAGCGTCAGCTCGACCGTCTTGTCCTTGTGATCGTAGTCGTAGTGCAGCTCCTCCTCGAACTGCGGCGCGACCTTCGCCGCCCAGCGATAGGCCTCGGCCTCGATCTTCTCGTCCTCGCCCGGCAGCGCGCTGATGATCAGCGGCGTCCGCGCTTCGTCGATGAGGATGCTGTCTGCCTCGTCGACCAGCATGAAGTATAGCTCGCCCTGCACCGGTTCCTCGTGTCCGCTGCCCGCCTTGCCCAGCATCGCCCCGAACAGGTCGCGCTGCCCCTCGCTGATTCGCCGCTTCAAGAGCCGGTCGCGCAAAAAGTCGAAGCCCATCTCGTTCGCCGTGCCGTAGGTCACGTCGCAGTCGTACTGCTTCTTGCGCTCCGGCTGCGGCATGGTCGATTGAATGCAGCCGACCTTCATGCCCAGCAGCTCGTAGAGGGGCCGCATCCAGTCGGCGTCGCGCTTGGCCAGGTAATCGTTCACCGTCGCCAGGTGCGCACCCTTCCCTTCCAGCGCCGCCAGGTACATCGGCAACGTGGCCGTGAGCGTCTTCCCTTCGCCCGTCTGCATCTCGACGATCGAGTTATAATGCACGGCCGCCCCGCCCAAGAGCTGCACGTCGAAGTGCCGCATATTAAGCGCCCGCCGTCCCGCCTCCCGCACCAGCGCGAAGGCCTCAACCAGCAGCCGCTCGAGCGGCTCGCCGCTCCGCGCGCGGTACCGCAGCGACAAGCTGGTCTTCTTCAGCTCGAAATCACTCTGCCGCTTCAGCCCCTCCTCGAGCGCCCCCACCCGCGGCACATACCCCGCCCACTGCCCCAACCGCGACCGCACAGGCCCAGCCAGAAACCCGAATCGTCGCGTAAAGCCGTTGCTGGATGCCATGGCAAATCAGGGTCCGATAAACTCCCCTCCCTGGATGGGAGGGGCCGGGGGAGGGTGACGCTGCGCTCGCTCACGCCCTTCACAATTATTGCACGCTCCCGGCACCACGTTAACCAAGCGTCCCGAATCCTGTCCGCTGCAATGGATAGTCCGTCAAAACCACGACCCGTCCCTCCTACGCCCCGCACTAGCCCCATACGCCGCATCCGCCTACACTCAATTCTCACTCCCTTCTCTCGTCCGGCCTCATCAGCCGTCCGTCGCGAATGACGCCTCACGAATTCATCCGCAAGTGGCAAGCCGCGCAGCTCTCCGAGCGCAGTGCCTGCCAGCAGCACTTCCTCGACCTCTGCGAACTGCTCGGCCAGCCCAAGCCGGCCGAGGCCGACCCCGACGGCGCCTGGTACACGTTCGAACGCGGCGTGCGCAAAACCGAAGGCGGCCACGGCTGGGCCGACGTCTGGATGCGCGGCCACTTCGGCTGGGAATACAAACAACGCCATAAAGACCTCGCCGCCGCCTACAAGCAGCTCCTCCAATACCGCGAGGACCTCGAAAACCCGCCCCTCTTAGTCGTCTGCGACCTGGACCGCTTCGAAATCCATACCAACTTCACCGGCACCGTCAAGCAGGTCCACCGATTCTCCCTGGCCGAATTGGCGGAGCCGAAAAACCTCGAGGTCCTGCGCCGCGTCTTCACCGATCCCGAAGCGCTCCGCCCCGGCCAGACCACCGAAGCCGTCACCCACCAGGCCGCCGAGCTCATCGGCCAGATCGCCGATGGCATGCGCGTCCGCGGTATCCCGGCCCACGACGCGGCGCACTTCCTGATGAAGCTCATGTTCTCGATGTTCGCCGACGACATCGGCTTGCTGCGGAACAAGGTCTTCACCAATATTCTCAACGCCGCCAAAAATAGTCCGGCCATCCTGGCCGGGAGAATGGCCGCACTCTTCGAGGCCATGAGCACCGGCGGCTACTTCGGCGCCGACGAAGTGCTCCACTTCAACGGCGGCCTGTTCGCCGACGCCTTCGTGATCGAGCTCCGCCCCGAAGAAATACGCCATCTCATCGATGCCAACACTCGCGATTGGAGCAGCGTTGAGCCCTCCGTGTTCGGCACGCTTTTCGAGCGCACGCTCGATCCCGACAAGCGCTCGCAAATCGGCGCGCACTACACGAGCCGGGCCGACATTGAAACGCTGCTGCAGCCGGTCGTCATGCAGCCGCTACGGCGCGAGTGGGACGCGGTGAAGGCCGAATGCGACGCGCTGTGGCAGAAGGTGCAGGAAGCCTCCCGCAAAGAGGCCGGCAAAGGCGGCCGCCGCCGCACCGTCACGCCCAAGCAATCCCCCGCCGGGAAGAAGCTCGAAAAACGGCTCCGCGATTTCACCCACCGGCTGGAAGACGTCACCATCCTCGACCCCGCCTGCGGCTCCGGCAATTTTCTCTACGTCGCCCTCAACCTGCTGCTCGACCTCAACAAGGAAGTCATCTCCTACGCCGCCCAGCGCGGCATCACGCTTCTCCCCTCGGTCCGCCCCACGCAACTGCTGGGCATCGAGATCAACGAGTACGCCCAGGAGCTGGCCTCGGTCGTCATCTGGATCGGCTACCTGCAATGGATGCAC
>CAZHIV010000463.1:0-13096 GCA_964532675.1 uncultured Planctomycetaceae bacterium | reverse complement strand
CACGCGCTGCTTCTGGCCGCCGGACATCTGGTGCGGGTAGGAATCGACGCGCTGCTCGGGGTTGGGGATGCCGACCTCGCGCAGCAGGTCGATCGTTTTCTGCCGGGCGGCCGCCTTCGTCACCTTCTGGTGGAGCGTGATGGCTTCCATGATTTGCGCGCCGACGGTAAAGACCGGATTGAGCGACGTCATGGGCTCCTGGAAGATCATGCTGATGTCGCGGCCGCGGATGGCTTGCAGCTGCCGCTCGGGCAGGCGGACCAGGTCTTTGCCGAGGAACGAGATGCGGCCGGTTTCGATTTTGGCGGTCGACGCCAAGAGCCGCATGATGGAGAGCGAGGTGACGCTTTTGCCGGAGCCGCTCTCGCCGACAATGCCGAGCGTGCGGCCCTCGTCGAGGCGGAACGAAACGTCTTCGACGGCCTTCACCACGCCTTCTTCCGTGTGGAAGTAGGTGCGGAGGTCGTCGACTTCGAGAACGGGTTGAGGCATGGGAATGGCCACAAAAAGGCACGAAAAGTCACAAAAAGGTAGAAGCCTGCGCTTAAGCCGGATATTCGTTGTCCATTGTGAAGACGTATTTCTTAATGTAGAGGCGGGGTGAACCGAAGTTGATCAGCAAACCGTTTTCGAACCGTGAAGTTCGCAGATAACCAAGTAGTTGTGCGACGTGTTCGTTCACAATCGCGCTGCACGCTTTCAGTTCGACAAGTAAACGGTTCTCGATTAATAAGGCAGCGAAATACTCGCCTAATACAGTGCCGTCTTCGTCGTAGACCAGCAATGGGTGCTGCGGACGCACGTCAATGCCTTTCTTGGTGAGGCGATTGAAGAGCGCGCGTTCGTAAACTTTCTCCATATGCCCATGCCGCAAATACTTGTGGATTGCAAAGCTCGTCTCCCGCACGATATCGCACAATTCATTGACGCTCGACCACGTTGCAACCTTCTTTCATCCTCCGCTTTGATTTTTGTGACTTTTCGTGCCTTTTTGTGGCCGTCATTGTGCTTGCCGGAGTCTTGGGTCGGTGGCTTCTTGAAGGCCCTCGCCGATGAGGTTGTAGGCCAGGACGGTGAGGAAGATGGCCAGGCCCGGGAACAGGATCAGCCACCACATTTGCTCGATGGCCGAGCGGCCCGATTTGAGCAGCGTGCCCCAGCTCGGGTTGGGCGGCGAGGCGCCGAAGCCGAGGTAGCTGAGGCCGCTCTCGATGAGGATGGCCGCGGCGATGCCGAATGTAATCGGCACAAGCACGGGCGCCAGGGCGTTGCGCAGGACGTGGCGGAAGACGATCCGCGGCCAGCTTGCGCCCATCGCCCGGGCGGCGGTGACGAACTCCAATTGCTTTAGCTTGAGGAACTCGGCACGGGCCAGGCGGGCGATGCTCGTCCAACTGGTGACGCCGACGATCGCCATCAGGTGGTAGTTGGTCACGTTGTCGAGCATGGCGACCAGCGCAAGGATCAGCACGAGCGAGGGAATGCACATCACGAGCTCGATGACGCGGCTGAGAACCATGTCGACCCATCCGCCGAGATAGCCGGCCAGCGCGCCGACGGCAATGCCGATGGCTGCGGCGATGCCCATCGAGACGAAGCCGACGCTGAGCGCGATCTGCGTGCCGTGGACCATTTGGGCAAAGACGTCGAAACCTTGCTGGTTGGTGCCGAACCAATTATGGCGACTTGGCTGGCCCTCGGTGCCCGACGGATTTCCGGGCTGGCCGGGCCACTCGCCTTGCCGCACGCGACGGTACGGGTCTTGATAAACAAGCGGCCAGACGGCCCAGCTATCGGGGTCTTTCTCTTTTAGATTTTCCGGGTAGATGTTGCGGAAGCGATCTTTGAGAAAGATCGGATTCTCCCAGCTTCGCACGTAGTAGCCCATGCAGGGGAAATAGATTTCGCCCTTGTACTTGCAAACGATCGGCTTGGTGCCGGCGATCATCGGGGCGAACAAAGCCACGACGCAGAGGAAGACGACGAAACAAAGTGCGATCATCGCCAGCTTGCGCCGGCGGAAGCGACGCCAGACCTCCCTCCAGAAGCCGCCGCTGGGCGGGCGGGCCGCAATGGTCGGTGGGGTGGTGCGAAGTTCTTCCATGTCAAATAGCGCTAAGCCGCAAGCGACTGGCCCGTATTATTGATAAGTGACACGGGGGTCGACGACGGCGTACAAGATGTCGGCCAGGAGCTGGCCGAGGAGGGTTAATACGCTGAACACGAGTGTCAAGCCCATGATGGTGTCGTAATCGCGGCGTCCGATGGCCTCAAAGTAAAGCCGGCCCATGCCGGGCCAGGTAAAAATCTGCTCTAAAATCACCGCGCCGCTCAACAGGTGCGGCAGCGTCAGGCCGACGAGCGTCACCAGCGGAATCAGCGTGTTGCGGAAGGCATGATGCCAGATGACTCGCCGCGTGGGGACGCCCTTGGCCCGCGCGGTGCGGATGTAATCTTGCCGAATGACCTCTTGCATGTTCGCCCGGATGAAGCGCGAGTAATAGGCCAGGCTGCCGTAGGTGAAGCACAGAATGGGCATGAACGCGTGGAGAAACACGTCCCACGACTTGCCCCACAGCGAGAGGTTCCGAAAGTTGTCGCTCGTCATGCCGAACAGCGGCAGCCATTCCAGCTTCACTGCCAACAACATTTGCAGAAACAGCGCTGCCACGAAGGCCGGCAGCGAGTAGAGCATGTAGAGTGCGGAGCTCACCGTGCGCTCGCGAAGCGTGCCGGAGTGCACGGTTGACCACAAGCCGATAGGGATCGACAGGAGATACGTGAGCACCAGCGATGTGACGGATAAGAGCAGCGTGGCCGGCACCCGCTCGGCGATCAGGCTGGCCACCGGCGCGTTGTTCTGGCTGATCGAGCGGCCCATGTCGAGCCGCACTACGTTGCCGAGCCACACGAAATAGGCTTCGTACCAGGGCTTATCGAGGCCATACAGGCGGTTGAGCCGCTCGATCTCCGCGGGCGAGAGGTGCTGGCTGGGATCCATCATCGCCGGGTCCGCGGTCAGCGGCGTGCCCGGCATGTGACGGATCAGGGCGTAGATCACGAACGTGATCATCAGCAGCGTCAGCAGGCCAATGGCAAAACGGCGGACGAGGTACGAAAACATGGCGGGCCTGAATCAAACGCGCTGTCGTTGTTTCTAAAAGCAGTTCAGCCCCCCTCGGGAAACGGGGACAGGCATGTCTTGCTCCGAAGGCTACGCAAAGTGAGCCAATCCCCTACGGCGTGTCGACCGCGTAGATGCTCAAGACCCCCGGCGTGTAATGAAACGGTCCGCGCGGACTGAAGTTAAAACCCCGCAGCTTCTTATTGAATCCGTAGAACGCATTGCGATAGAACAGCCAGGTGTTCGGTTGATCCTCCCACAGGATATTGTGGATCTCGCTGTAGATGGCCGCCCGCTCCATGCGGTCGAACTCGCGCCGGCCCTTTTGGAAAAGGTCGTCGACTCGCGGGTTGGAATACTGGCCGTAGTTCCGCTGTTCGCCGGTGACCCAGAGATTGGACGAGGTGTCCGGATCGACTCCGCTTCCCCAGCCGGCCATCGTGGCATGAAAACTATGGTCCGTATGCATTTGCGTGAGGACGGTGAACTCGGTCGGCTTCACATGGCAGATGACGCCGATCCCGTCGAGGCACTGCTTCATCAGTGTGCACGTTTGAATGCGGTCGTCGAAGGGCGCACACAGCAGCGTGAACTCGAACGGGATGCGGCGGCCGCCGATTGTCTTGTCGCGGATGCCGTCGCCGTCGCTGTCGGTCCAGCCGGCGGCGTCGAGCAGGTCCTCCGCTTTGTCGAGATCCTGCTGGTACGGCTGCGGACCGTTCTGGGGGAACATCCAGGAATTCGGATGAAACGTGCCGCGACCCGGGTCATAAAGACCGTAAAAGATCGTATTGAGCATCTCTTTGTAATCGAAGGCGTACGACATGGCCTGGCGAACCCGCTTGTCCTCGAAGTACGGAGTCTTGTTGTTCCAGCAGAAATGGAACGACGTCCACTCCTCGCCCATGACTTTTGTGTTGCGCTCGTAAAAGTCGGCGTCGCTGGTTTGGCCGTGCCACTGGTCCGCGAACAGGACTTGCGAATCGACGCGGCCCGCCTTGAGCGCCAGTAAGGCCGTGTTGCGGTCTTGAATCACTTTGAACCGCATGGTCTTGAAATACGGCTTGTCTCGGACCTGCTTGCCGCCGTGCATGTAGTAGTCTTCGCGGCGCTCGAGCACGAACTCCTGCCCGCGTATTCGCCGGCGCAGCTTGTACGGCCCGCCCACGACTGGATTGTCCTCCAGCCGAGAATGCTCGCGGCTGCGGGTCATCGTCGGGTCATCCGGAATCGTCTTCTCGTAAACGTGCTTCGGGATGATCGGGAAGAGGATGTTGGAGTCGTTCGTGGCCAGTGCTTCCTTGTGAAAGAACACCACGGTGTGGTCGTCATACGCTTTTACGTGCTTGATCTCGTCGGTGCCCTGGCGGACGGCCGGAATGATCACGGCGTCGGACATGATTACCTTAAAGGTGTATTCGACGTCATGGGCGGTGATCGGCGTGCCGTCGGACCAGGTCAAGTCGTCGCGCATGACGATCTTGTCGACGAGGTGGTCTTTGCTCGTCTGCCAGGATACGACCGATTCGCTGGTGGCGAAGAATTCTAGATTCCGATTGAAGGTAATCAAATAAAGAGTGGCTAGGCTGTGATAATCGAATTCCACGACACTGCTGATCAGCAGGGGATTGGAGCTCTTGAGATCACCATCGGCTACCAGCACCATGTCGGCGTCGTAGTCGACTCCTGCGCCGTCCGGCGGGGGCAATCGGCTGAGCGTGTCGAGAATCTTCAGGTTGTCCTCGCGCGAGTCGTTGCGCAGCGACAGCGCCTCTTCCTCGGATAACGGGGGCGGACCCTGCTGCTTTTGTTCTTCCCGCAGCTCGGCCATGCCGTCGAGCACCGGCCGATCGACCCATTCGACCGTCTTCTCCAGCTCCGCCAGCGGTGGCGGGTCGAACGGCTCCAGCAGGTCGCCCAGTTGGAACGGCTTGTCGGACGGTTCCTCCGCTGCCGCTGGCGACGAGGCGTCGCCGCTGGAAGACTCCACATCGGCCGAGCTACAGCTAATGATGAGCACGGCAAACAGCAGACACGGCCCGAGAACCGCCGTGTACGTGAGTAGTTTCATAACCGGCCTGGCCTTTTCG
This sequence comes from uncultured Planctomycetaceae bacterium, assembly GCA_964532675.1. Classification (GTDB taxonomy): domain Bacteria; phylum Planctomycetota; class Planctomycetia; order Pirellulales; family Lacipirellulaceae; genus JABDGM01. Next base: position 7,882 of record CAZHIV010000463.1, on the reverse strand, counting down.
GGCAGATGATTAGGCGAAGCGCCTCGGCGGAGGATTTGTGCGGAGGGTGCGGGGCGCGGGAAATGACTTCTGTGGATATGCCAGCAGATTGTCGCAAAACAATACTATAGAATGCTTTACAGCGGGTCAACGACGATGGCGAGGTCGTGGCGGGGAATGACGAGCCGCCGGGTTTATCCCGGCGGTACGAACCAGCGGGGTAGTCCCGGCGGGATGAACCCGCCGGCTCGCGGGGGCGCTTTTCGCAAGCGGCGACTGCTAGCGTGGCGTCGGCAGTGGGAAATTATGTTGCTCGCTACGGTGTGCGACTGCTAAGCTTCCGCCGATTATCCCCCCACTAGAACAGCTTCACAAAATTCGTAGCCGTTGTTTCGTCGGATTCCTCGCGAAACTGTGGGGTTGTCCGCTACATGTCAGAGCGACTCGCTCTAGCACCGCTTCGCCATTGAGGTGACTAAAACGATGCCACGATATGGGTTTGCGATTTGCGTCGGTTGTTTGTTCGTTTGCCAGTTGGCTTCAAACCACGCCGTGGGGCAGCGGTACAATCAGCGGCGGCCTCGCCCTGCGACTTCGACGACCGAGGCGCAGCGTTCATCGTCGCCGGCTGCCGACGAACAGGCTCCGGCGCAACCGGCCGCCGAGTCTCAGCCTCAACGGCCGGCGACGCCGCAGCGCACGGCCCAGCGGCCCAATACGCAGCGACAGAACCGTCGCACCGCTCCATCGCGGCAGACGAAGGCGGCGCCGCGCGGCGCGCAGCGGCAACGACCGGTCGGGCAACCGATGGTGCTCGAAAAGGCAGACCCGGAGGCGCGGTCCCGCTTCCTGAAGCTGATGGGAGCGAACTGGATCTGGTCGCCCGCCTACCCGAAGGATGAAGTGCCGGTGGGCGATTGCTACTTCCGCAAGACGTTCCGAATCGGCCAGGCCGATTTCGCGCAGGTGCACGTGGCGTGCGACAATCAATACGAGCTGTACATCAACGGCCGGTTGGCAGGCCAGGGCGCCGACTGGCGGAAGATGAACGTCCACGACATTCTGATTTACCTGGTGCCGGGCGAGAACGTGGTGGCGATCAAGGCCACGAACACCGACGCGGGGCCGGCCGGCCTCGTGGCCCGCGTGGTCGTCAAGCAGCGCGGCGGCACGTACGAAAGCTATTCGACGGACGACTCCTGGCGGACCAGCGTGAAAGAGTACATCGACTGGGCCCGGCCGCGAGTGCGCGATAGCGAGTGGCTGCCGGCGAAAGTCTACGGGCCGCTGGGCGGCGTGCTGCCGTGGGGCGACGAAGTGGTGATCGCCGACGAGGGCTCGCGCTTTTTTCACGACCCCGAATTCGCCATCGACCGGATCGTAACGGACGACGAGGCCGGCTCGCTGATCGCGATGGCGTTCAACGCCAGCGGCGACATCCTGGCCTCCCGCGAGAACGGCCCGCTGCTGCTGCTGCGCGACGCGGACCGCGACGGAACGCTCGAATCGGTCGAAACGTTCTGCGCGGAGGTCAAGAATGTGCAGGGCATCCTGCCGCTGGGCAACCGAGTCTACGCGGTCGGCGACGGCCCGGCCGGCAGCGCGCTCTACCAGATGATCGACGAGGATGGCGACGGCCGGAGCGACAGCCTGGAGCCGATCGTGCGTTTCCGCGGCGTGGTAGGCGAGCACGGGTCGCACACCGTGCGGCTCGGGCCGGACGGCTTGCTCTACGTGTTGAGCGGCAACATGTCGCAGCCGGTGCCGGAGATCGACCCGCTCAGTCCGTATGCCGCCGTGTACGAAGGCGACCTCAATCGGCCGCGGTATGAGGATCCGCAGGGCCACGCCGTGGGCATTGCGGCGCCGGGCGGCACGATCATTCGCACCGACGCGGAGGGGAGCTTTGTCGAGCGGGTGGCGGGCGGTTTCCGCAACCCCTACGACTTCGCATTCGATCCCGACGGCGAGCTGTTCACGTACGACGCCGACATGGAATGGGACACGGGTGCGCCATGGTACCGGCCGACGCGCGTCAACCACGTGCCCTTGGGGGGCGAGTTCGGCTGGCGGAGCGGCTGGGCCAAGTGGCCGGAGTACTACCTCGACAGCCTGCCGGCGATGTTGGACATCGGCCCCGGCTCGCCCACGGGCATGGTCTACTACAATCACACGGCATTTCCGGAGCGGCTGCGTGATACGCTGTTCGTCGCCGATTGGGGGGCGGGCCAGATTCACGCGCTCAAGCTCCAGCGCGACGGGGCGACGTACAAAGCGAAAGTGTCGACGTTTTTGAAAGGCCGCCCGTTGAACGTGACCGGCCTCGACGTGGGGCCGGACGGCGCGCTGTATTTCTGCACCGGCGGGCGGGGCACCGACGGCGGTATTTATCGCGTGCGCTGGATCCGCAACGGGCCGCCCTTGGACACCGGCCGCGGCATCACGCAAGCGCTGAAGCAGCCGCAACCCAGCAGCGATTGGGCACGGATGCGAATCGCGATGGTGAAGCGCACCCTGGGCGAGCGCTGGCAGAGTGAATTGGAACGCGTTATGACGAGCAGTACATCATCGGCCCAAGAGCGGCGCCGGGCGCTCGACTTGCTGGCGTGCTTTGGCCCGCCGCCCGAGGCGGAGCTGCTCGTCCGATTAACGCGCGACGAGGATCCGTCGACGCGGGTGCGTGCGGCCCGCTTGATGGGCAACCGCGAGGAAGCCGAGTTTGCCGCGCCGCTGGCGGCCCTGCTCAGCGACGCCGAACCGTGGGTGCGCCGCGTGGCCTGCGAGGCGGTCGCCCACCGCGGCGCCGGCAGCGCGCCGGTCGAGAATCTGGTGGCTCTACTGGCGGACCAAGACCGGTTCGTCGCATTCGCGGCGCGGCGGGCCCTGGAAAAAGTGCCCACGACCGAGTGGCGACAAGCGGTGCTTACCGCGCAGGACCCGCGGACATTTTTGCAGGGGGCGACCGGACTGTTGATCGTCGACCCGTCGCCGCAACTGGCCCACCAGATCCTGGGGCGATGCGAGGCGATGATCCTGGGCGACGTGCAGGAGCCGGGCCTGCGGCGCGGCGAGATGAGCGACCCGCTGTTCCTGGACCTGCTGCGTGTCGTTCAGCTCGCGCTGGTGCGCGGCGAGGTCGCCGCGGGCGACGCGCCGAGCCTCGCGCAGCAGCTGTTGCGCGAGTATCCAACGAAGCACCGACTGATGAACCGCGAGTTGGTAAGGCTGCTGGCCTATCTCCAACCGCCGGGCACCGCCTCGGCGTTTGCCAAGCAGCTCGAGGCCCACATTCCGGACCTCGAGAAGCTGCACATCGCCGGGTACGCGCCGCGGATCAAGGACTGGCGGTCGGACGACAAGATGACCATGCTCCGCTACTACGAAATGGCCCGCAGCATGGAAGGCGGCCACAGCGTAGGCGCGTATATCGAGAATTTTGCCCGCGACTTTTTCGTCCACCTGACCGCAGACGAGCGGCGAAAACTGATCGCCGTCGGCGAGCGGTTTCCGGCATCCTGCCTGTCGGCGCTGGCCAAGTTGCCCGGCCAGCCCGACCCCCAGCTGCTGGCCGAGATCCGCGCGCTCGACCAGCGCCTGGAGGGGATGCCGGGCGAGCCGATCGCGCGGCTTCGCGTGGGCATCATGGCGGTGCTGGGCGGCAGCGGCGAGGCCGAGTCGCTGGCTTATCTGCGCAAACTCTACCTGAACGATCCGCAGCGCCGCGCACCGGTGGCGATGAGCCTTACGCAGCAACCCGATGGCGAAACCTGGCCGCTGCTCGTCGATTCGCTGCGGACGGTCGAAGGCCAGCCGGCCCGAACGGTTCTCGCGGCGCTGGCCGGCGTCGACCGGATACCGGATACGTCGGAGCCGTACCGCAATACGATCCTGCTCGGGCTGCGGCTGGAGTCGAGCGGCGGCGAGTTGGCCGTCCAATTGCTGGAGAAGTGGATCGGTCAGTCGCCCTACTCGGCCAACGCGCCGCTCACCCAGCGGCTTGCCACCTGGCAAGAGTGGTACGCAGACCTGTTTCCCGATGAGCTGCCGGCGGAGCTACCGGCCGAGTCGCAGCCCAACAAGTGGAGCTACGAGGAACTGCTCAGCTTTTTGGAGAGCGCCCAGGGGCAAGCGGGCAGCCCGTCGCGCGGAGCCAAGTCGTTTCACGATGCGCAATGCGTAAATTGCCACCGCTTCCAGGGGCGCGGCGAAGGCATCGGGCCCGATCTCTCGACCGTCGCGCAGCGGTTTCAGCGCAAGGAAATCCTGGAGTCGATCGTGTATCCGAACCAGGTCATCTCCGATCAATACGCCAGCCAGACGGTGCTGGCTGGCGGCAAGGCGTACACGGGCATCGTCGCCCAGCAGTCGGACGGCAGCCTGATCGTGCTGCAGTCGGACAGCCAGAAGGTCCACCTCGCGGCCGAGGACATCGAAGAGGTGAGCCCGAGCAAGTTGTCGGCGATGCCCGAGGGCCTGTTGAACCGGCTTTCGCTGGAACAAGTGGCCGATTTGTTCGCGTACCTGATGAACGCGCCGGAGCCGAACGTAGCGGGGCGAAGCGCGGCGGCGGCGCGGTAAGTTCCTGGGGCACATGAGCTTGGGTCGTCCGCGCCACCCCGATTGCCACGCTAGCAGGCGGCGAAACGGGGCGGCAAGGTTGACGCCTTGACCTGGCCGAAAACATTGACTACCCTTTGCCCGAACAGGCTGCTGTAGCGCGGTTTCCTCGGCAGGTTGAATGCGATGCGTGACTTTCCATTGCCAAACTTGAAGCATGTCTGGCGTAGGCTGTTGCCGGCGGCGTTGGCGCTGTTGATCGGCGGCATGGGGGGCCCGATGATGGCCGCCCCCACGTTTCGCCTGGCGGAAATGAACGAGCACCTTCCTGCCAAGGAACGCAGCGAAATACTTTCGGCGGCCGGCCGATTCGACCAGCAGCGGCAAGTGCGTTTCAATCATGGCCCGATGGCCATTATGCTCGTGTGCCCCCCGCGGCCACTCTTCGGTCGCGCCACATCAACCGTTTTTGACGGCCATCGTCTTTCGAACGGCCTTCTCGCCCCGCTTACGTGCTGATTCGATCGGGGACGCTCCGTCCCTGCACGGAAGTTTCTATTGCGGTTCGGTATCCCAGGCGGAAGTTCGCGATTTAGCCGCGTTATCGTTTGACAGCTAGGCGGATCGCACGTTCGCTTTACATTCTCGAAGCAGCAGCGTTGTTTTACGCGCCAGCGCAAGCTCGCGATCGGTAGGCCCGATCCGCCTACCAGGCGAGGGTGCGTCCAAACACGCACTAGGAGATTTTATGGACAAGCTTTTGGCCGGCATCCGGAGATTCCACAACAAGGTATATCCTTCCTGCCGCGCGCGGTTCGTGGAGCTGGCGTCGGGGCAGCAGCCGTCGACGCTCTTTATCACCTGCTCCGACTCGCGAATCGTTCCCCACATGCTGACCCAATCGGAGCCGGGCGAGCTGTTCGTGCTGCGCAATGCCGGCAATCTCGTGCCGCCGTACGGCGCGGAGCACAGCGGCGAGGCGGCGACGATCGAGTACGCGGTGAAGGCGCTGGAAGTGCAGGAGATCGTCGTGTGCGGCCATTCGCACTGCGGCGCCATCACCGGCGTCCTGCGGCCGGAGCTGGTTCAAGACCTGCCTTCGGTCGAGAGGTGGCTCGTTCATGCCGAACGCGTGCGGCAGGAAATCCTGGACGAGCGTCTGCCCGCCGACGCCGAGGATGACGCCCTCACAACCGCGATCAAGGCAAACGTGCTGGTGCAGCTCGACCATCTGCGCACGTACCCGGTGATTCAGGAAGCCGAATCGGGAGGCCGTCTCGCGGTGTATGGCGTTTTCTATCGTTTCGAAACGGGCGAAGCGAGCCTGTACGACAGAGACGCCGGCCGATTCATTTCGGTGCTGCAACGCGCGGAAAGCGAGCCGTCGGCCGCCTGACGCGCCGGCCGCCGGACGATTGATTTGTTCACCGATCGAAAAAACTCACAGCATCATTCGTAAACGGAGACATTCGCCATGCACCATCCACAAAACGACGCTCCCGGCCGGCACGGCCGCCGCGACGAAGGCCCGCTGCGGGAGCGGCTCGCCTACTACTGCAATCCCATCGACGGCCGCTTTGAGGATTTAGCGCAGGGCAAGTGGTACATGAACGTGCTCCGCGACTGCGCGGCGGGACTGATCGTGGCCATGGTCGCGATCCCGCTGGCGATGGGCTTCGCGATGGCCTCTGGGCTGCCGCCCGAGATGGGCATCGTGGGCGGGGCCGTAGCTGGGTTGATCGGGGCCCTGTTCGGCGGGTCGAAGTACCAGGTTTACGGACCGACGGCGGCGTTCATCCCCGTAATCCTGGCCATCACCACGAAGTACGAAGGTTTCGACTTCCTCATTTGGTGCTCGATCCTGGCAGGCATCGTGCTGATCGTGATGGGCGTCGCGCGGCTGGGGAGGCTGGTGGCGAAGGTGCCGAACTCGATCGTCGTCGGCTTTACGATCGGCATCGCGATCGTGATCGCGATGTCGCAGGCCGAGCAGGTATTCGGCTTGAACGCGAAGCTCGGCTACGGTTTCATCGAGAAGGTTCAGGGCATTGCCGCACACGCCCACGAGATCAACCTGTACGCCATCGCGATTGCCTTGATGACGTTCGTCGTGACCAAGTATCTGTTGAAGCTGTCGAAGTTCATTCCGGCGCCGTTGATCGCCCTGGGGCTGGCGACGCTGCTCGCTGCGACCGTGTGGTCGGATGCCGGGCTTTCGCTCGTAAAGGACAAGTACGGCGCGATTCCCGACAACCTTCTCCAGTTCACGCTGCCGGGAGCGATCGCGTTAACGCCGGAAGTGATCTGGGACCTGATCTATTTCGTCGTAGCCATCGTGTTCGTCTCGGGGGTGGAAAGCCTGCTCTGCTCTCGGATGGCCGACCGATTGGCCGACAACCGCGGCACCCCCTACAACCCGAACAAGGAACTGTGGGGACAAGGCTGGGTGCAAATTCTCGTGCCGCTATTGAACGGCTTCCCGCACACCGGGGCGCTGGCGCGGACGGCGACGAACATCAAAGTGGGCGCGGTGTCGCCGCTGGCCGGCGTGTTCAAGTTCGGGTTGAAACTGATGCTGGCCGTGTATTTGGCCCGCTGGCTGGAAGTTGTGCCGATGGCCTGCATCGGCGGCATCCTGATGTTCGTGGCCTTCAACATGGTGAAGCCGGCGGAGGTCCGCGAGGTTTGGAACCACAACCGCTTCCATGCCGGCCTGATGATGTATACTGCCGTGATGGTTCCGGTGACGGATTTCCTGATTGGCGTCCTTTCGGCGTTGGTGCTGTACGGCGTGCTGCACAGGTGGCTCGACGAGCCGCCCGTGGAGAGACCACATTTCGCAGAACAGCCGGCCGAACCCCACCACCGCCAGGCGGCCGAATTTGCCAATGAAGAGCGAACTCAACAAAGGCAGGCGTCATGACCGACTTTGACCGGCCACTGCTGGCCCTATCGCTGACGGAGCAGGACCGCAGCCTGCTGGAATACTGCGCGCTGCTGGCGAGGCAGTACGACTGGAAAGACCTGCACTTTGCCCACGTCGCCGCGGAGGATCCGCGGCGATGGCTGGGACCGCTGCGCGAGGAAGTGGGTCGGTACCTGGGCGAACCGGCGCCGCCCCAACGGCATTCGTTCCATGCGGTTGAGGGCGCGCGGCTCGACCAGATCCTCAAACTGTCGGTCGAACATAAGCGCGATTTGATTCTGCTCGGCCATCGCCGCATGCGCAGCGGCCAGCGGTCGCTGGCGCGGCGGTTGGCGATGCTTTCTCCGGCGAGCGTGTGGCTGGTGCCCGAGGGCGCCCCGGCGCGGATTTCCAATATCCTGGTGCCGGTGGATTTCTCGC
>CAZHIV010000462.1:0-7136 GCA_964532675.1 uncultured Planctomycetaceae bacterium | reverse complement strand
GGCCGCGGTAAAGATCAATAGGTGCGTGCCGTGGGAAAGAAGCACCAGCCCCAGAATCAGTAGAAGCAGACTGCGGCGTAGCATCAGGTAAATCGCCCCGGCGTAGAGGCAGCCCACCAGCACCGCGAACATCGTTGGCATGTCACTCCTCCGCCAGTGTCCAGATAATGGTCAGCGTCATGCCGATCACCACCAGGTAAATCCCCAGATCGAAAAACAGCGGCGTCCCCAATGCAACTTCGCCCAGACCGGGCAGGCTGAGCTCGACCCAGAAGTTTTGATGGGTCAGCATCGGCAATCCCAGCACCATCGGAACGGCGGCGACCACGAGCACCAGCAGCAAGCCGCTCGCCAGCACCATGCGTTCATCAATCACCAGCACTTTCCGGGCAGCAGCAACGTCGAAGGCCAGTGCGTACAGAGCAAACGCCGCGGCCCCGATCAGACCTCCAATGAAGCCGCCCCCCGGATGATCGTGGCCGCGCACGAATAGAAACACGGAAAACAACAGGAGCAGCGGCATCATGAACTGCGTGCCGGCGCGTAGGATTACGGATGTCATTGGTTTGCGCTTCGTTTCCGATAGAGCTTCAGCAGCGCGTACACCCCGATCCCGGCGACCGAGAGCACCGTAATCTCGCCGAGCGTGTCGAGGGCGCGAAAATCGACCAGGATCACGTTGACCACGTTCCGCCCGTGCCCCGCCGGCACGCTGTGGGCGACGAAATAGTCCGCGGCAGGCGATTCGCCTCCGCTATGAATCCCAACCAACAAAAGCAGTGCCATCATCGAGCCGAAAAAAACCGATATCACCCCGTCGCGAATTCGCACCGGTGCGGCCGTTGTCGGCTGGCGGACAGGGAGACGGTAAAACACCAGAACGAACAGCACCACGATGAGCGTTTCAACGAGAAACTGGCTCATCGCCAGATCCGGCGCGCCGTGTAACGCGAAGATCAACGCCACCGCATAACCAATCGCCCCCAGCGCCACGATGATAGACATCCGCGACGAAATCCGCACGATTGCCAGAATTGCCGCCGGAATCACGATCGCCACTCCCAGATCAAACCAGCCAATCGGCCCCCATGCCGGAAGTGAAGGCACGCCGTGGCGCAAAAACGCGTAGCCCACCAGGCTGATGGTCGTGAGCACCACCGTCAACACGTAATAGCGCTCGTACCCATGCTGCAGGACCCGCGTCTGAAGTTCCGCAACCTTGGCCAGCCACGTCAAGAAGCGGTCGTACAGCCTGGCCGGGCCATATCGCGAAACGGGCGCCAACACTTTCCCAACCGGACCGCGGACGACGTACAGCAGCAAGCCGCCAACCAGCGTGACTCCGCTCAGCGCCAGGGCCACGTTCCAGCCATGCCACAGTTTCAGCGAGAGCTCGGGCAGCCCCGCTTCCAGGAGCACTGCCGCCCGCGCGGGCCCGATCAACCTTTCATCCACGAGAGCCGGGTGGATTCCAAATGCGATGCTGAGAATGCCCAGCAAAGCCGGTCCCAGCCAAAGGCTTACAGAGGCTTCGTGCACTTCGGCAAAACGGTCGGCGCGCCGCCCAACGAACGGGCGCACCCCCGTCATGATCGCCACGGCCACAAAAAACATGCTGCCGACCACCACCGCGCCAGTGACCAGCAGCATGGCCGGTCCGTCCAGCGTCGCTTCGTACAGCAGCTCTTTGGCGATGAAGCCAAACAGCGGCGGGACGGCCGCCATCGACAGCCCGGCAACGAAAGCGGCTACGGCCGTCAGCGGCATGTTCCATATCAAGCCGCCAAGCCGTTCGACGTCGCGCGTCCCCGTTTCATGGTCGAGCGCGCCGGCCACCAGGAACAGCGCGCCCTTATACAGTGCGTGGGCAAGCAAGAAGGTCGCCATGGCGCCGGCCGCCGGCACCGAAGGGAGGCCGATCAGCAACACGAGCATGCCCAGCGCGCTGACTGTGGAATAGGCCAACATCCGCTTCAGGTCGCGCTCCCCAACGGCCAGCGCGGCGCCAACGAGCGCCGTCACGCCGCCGAAACCAACCAGAATCCACAGCCAAAGCTGGCTGCCGCCAAGCATCGGATTCAGCCGGGCGAGCAGGTATACTCCCGCCTTCACCATCGTCGCGGAATGGAGGTAAGCACTCACTGGCGTCGGCGCCTCCATCGCGTTGGGCAGCCAGAAATGAAACGGATATTGAGCGGACTTGGTGAACGCGCCGCACGCAATCAGAATCAGGATCGGGAGGTACAAAGGGCTTTGCTGAACGGTCCTGCCCAGCCCGAGAAGCGCGGAAAGCTCGAACGCGCTTTCCCGCTCGAGGCCGGCGGCGAGCCCCGCTTGCCCCAGCAGCAGCAACCCCGCCAACAGCGCCAAGCCGCCGCCGCTGGTCACCAGCAACGCCTGCCAAGCGGCGGCACGGGCCTCGGCTCGCTCATTCTCGAAGCCGATCAACAGATACGAGCTGAAGCTGGTAAGCTCCCAAAAGACAAACAGCGTAAGGACGTTGTCCGATAGCACCAGACCCAACATCGAGGCCATGAACGTGAGCAAGAATGCATAAAAGCGCCCCAGATGCCGGTGCTTCGCCATGTATCCCTGCGAGTAAACGCATACGACGGCGCCGACGCCGCTGATTAACAGCGCGAACAGCAAGCTCAAGCCATCGAGCAGCAACGAAAATCTCAGCCCCAGGCTCGGTGCCCACGAAAATCCAGTGGCCAGGCCGTCCGCCGGCAGCGCCGCACCGGTCCTGACGAAATACAGAAAAAGCGAGGCAGGAAGAAGCGCGAGCAGCCAGCCGGCCGCGCGCGGGGTGAGGCGCACGATGAGCGGCGCGGCAGCGGCTAACATGAATCCGGAAAGTACAGCCGTGGCGATCCCCACTAACTCGACTCCTGCTGCTGTGCTGAGGTGCCAGGCGCCTTGTGCCGCCGCGACGCCATGCGAGTGATACCGCCGTCAGCATACTCGTTGGCAACGATTCGCTCCAGCAGGGGCTGCGAACCGCCGCACGAGCTCCTGGCCCTGCAGTGGAATTTCGCCTGCCACAACACCATCGAAGCACTCTGGGCAGTCTCAATTGCGTTTGAAGCCTGGCTTCCGGGTCGGCCGTACTCGACGGAAAACCCGTTTGACCCGCCCAGGAGTCCTTCGTACGATTGGTAGATATCTGGCCATGAAGCCCGGCTCGGCCGACGATTCGCAAAATCTCATCGCTGGGAGAAGAGCCGTGTTGCGAAGCCTTTTGATCGGGCTCGACGGCTCGGAACATAGCCGCGTTGGAGCTGGGCATCCGGTGGGCTACGGAGTTCGACGCGGAACTCGTCGGTCTCGGCGTGGTGGACGAGCCGGCCATTTGCGCCCCTGAAGCTGTCCCCATCGGCGCCGGATACTTCAAGGTCAATCGCGACCAAAGCCTGTTGGCCGAGGCGCGCTGTACGGTGGATGCGCTGTTGAGCGAATTCACTCAGACCGCCGGCGCCGTCCGCCACCGCGCGATTCGGTACGACGACTCGCCCTGCGCGGCGCTGCTTCGACAGGCGCAATCTCACGACCTGGTGCTGCTCGGACAGCAGACTCGTTTTTGCGCCGAGAATGGCGACATCCTCTCGAACGTGCTCCCGGCCTTGCTGAGAAACGGCCCGGCCCCGGTGGTCGCGGTGCCGTCGAAACTTCGCGAAGGAAGAGGCCCTTGTGATCGCCTATGATGGAAGCGTGCCCGCAGCCCGGTCCCCGAACGCGCTGCAGGCGCTGCGGCTCGCCGAGAATCGCGAGATCCTACGTCTCAGCTTATTCCAAAATGGCGATCGGACGGCCTGTTCGAGTCGACTTCGGCAGCGGCAACAATCGCCCGATAGAATACCGGCCGGGCCCGGCGATCAAGGTCGGCAGCAACAAGCCAATCAGCGCCAGATTGTATTCAAACCCTTGATTGTGCAGAAAGAACCCGTGCTTTCCGTGTACGGTCGCAATCGCCCCGATCATGATGACGATTAACGAGGCAGCCGAAAAGCGTGTAAGAAAACCGACAATCAGCCCTATCCCGCCAAAGAACTCGCCAATCGTCACAAGATAGCCTAGCGGCGATCCCATCATTTCAACTGTCTGGGATAAACCTCCCCCACCCCATACCCCGAATAGTTTCTGAGCCCCGTGCGCAGCGAAGATGACGCCCACTACCACCCGCACAAAAAACAGCGACACATCCACAGCGGCACGATCGTACGACACGGTTGGTTCGTTGTCCATTTTGGCACCTGTTTACGGATGAGCGAGCCGATTGCCACAAGTATCGCAGACGGTGTCGGCGTCGGATAGGTGCTGCTAACCGCCGGCGATAGCCCCCACGACCAGAAACGGTTCCTCGCCCGAAGCAATTGAATCGGGCAATGGAACATCGGGCGAGTCATTGGAAAAATCCTGCTCGCTGGCGTAAAACCGCACGTAGGCCCGGCGCTCCTGGGTGATGTGGTCGCGAATCGTGCCGCGGAGCATCGGGTAGCGGACCTCGAGCGCGTCGAGGATTGTCCGCGGCGTGACCTGTCCGTCAACGTCGAGCGTCACCTCGCCGCTAATGCCGGCCAGTCTCTTCAGGTGATAGGGGAGTACGACGCGGACCATGGTCGGATCACGTTAGAGTCTGGACTTCGACGGACAGCACGTAGGGAAGGTCTCGGACAATGGGCGTCCAGTTGTCGCCGCCATCGGCGGAGCCATATACTTGGCCGCCGCTCGTGCCGAAATAGATGCCGCAGGGGTCGAGCGAATCGACGGCCATCGCGTCGCGCAACACGTTCACGTAGCAGTTTTCCTGTGGCAAGCCGTGGGCGAGCGGCTCCCACTCGTTGCCGCCCGCGCGGCTACGGTACACCCGTAGCTTGCCCTCGGGAGGAACCCGTAAGTAGGGGTCCATCGGCACGGCATAGACCGTGTTGGCTTCGTGCGCGTGAACGTCGATGGGGAAGCCGAAATCTGTCGGCAGGTCCCCATTCACCTCGACCCACTGGTCCCCGGCATTATCGCTGCGGAAGACGCCGCCCCCCTGATGCAACTGCATGAACACCACATCGGGCCGCGAGGGGTGCATGGCCAGGCGATGCACGCAGAAGCCGATTTCGGGGGTCGGCTCGGGGAGGTATGGAGAGTTCAGTCCGCGGTTAATGGGTTTCCACGTTGCTCCGCCGTCGTCGGTACGGAAGGCCCCCGCGGCGGAGATGGCCACAAAGATGCGTTGGGGATTAGTCGGATCGAAGAGGATGGTATGCAGGCACATGCCGCCGGCGCCGGGTTGCCACTTCGAGCCGGTGCCGTGTCCTCGCAGGCCGGGCAACTCGTGCCACGACTTGCCGCCATCGGTGGTGCGGAACAGTGCGGCGTCCTCCACGCCGGCCAGCACAACATCGGGGTCCGTCAACGACGGCTCCAGGTGCCACACGCGCTTGAATTCCCACGGGTGCTGCGTGCCGTCGTACCACAGGTGGGTCGTGAGCGGTTTGGCCGAGGTGTCGTAGACAAACTTGTTGCTCTCGCCCTTTGGCATGCCGTCGGGCGACTGCAGCTCTTCGGGCGCGCTGCCCGGAGGATACCACGATTTGCCGCCGTCGTCGGAGCGCTGGACGACCTGCCCGAACCAACCGCTCGTCTGGGATGCGTAGATGCGGTCCGGGTCAGCCGGCGAGCCCTTCATATGGTAAATCTCCCAGCCGGCGAAATGCGGTCCATCGATCGACCACCGCTGGCGCTTGCCGTCGGAGGTAAGAATGAAAGCACCTTTGCGGGTGCCGACCAGCACACGTACCGAGCTCATTCGTCACTCCTGTCTGTCTTAAAGGTGGGTGGCTGGGTAACACTATCGCGATGCCCATCTCTTGAGACTCTGGGGCGTCGAAGACTCCGCCCCAGCCACCCGATGTCGACAATTCCCAATCGCGCGGAATTACTTCTTTGTGAACTTCACGCTCATCATCTTGTATTCTTCGCCGCTCTTGGGATCAGCAGCGTACATCTCGAGCGTTTTGGTGTCGGAGCCGGTGATCGTCTCGATCTCGCGCAATACGGCCTCCTTCTTCGTCACAGGGCAGTTGTGCTTAAACTTCCAAGTGAGCGTCTTGCCGTCGTCCGAGAGCTTGCCGGCGCCTCTCATAATGCCCGTGCTGTGGTTGTCGATCCACGTGGAGACGAACTTCTGCGAAACGTTGTCGAAGCCGTAAATGCCGATTCCGTGGTACGGCCCCATGCCGGGCAGGTCGCCCTCCCACTCGACCTTCGTATAGCGACCGTCCATAATTGGCGTGACAGTCGTCGTGCACTCGCTTTCCATCGATTCCCCGCCGGGCGCCATCCACATCGTGACGGCGCCGTGCCACTCGCCGACGTCGCCCGCGAGCCGCTCGTGCATTTCGCCCGGCGTGCCCGCGCGGATGCAGGCCTGCATGTCCTCTTCCGTCCAGCCGGGCGGCAACTGCATCTCCGGCTGGGCGGACGATGTGGCATCCTGCGACACGTCGGCCACGGCGACCGCTCCAAACACCGCGGCCAGACCAACAACACAAATACAAGCTAGAACAACAAATGGGTTCAATTTCATGGCAGCCTCCAATAGTCGGGCCGGTCCGTCGCCGTGCGTCGGCACGATCAGACTGGCGGTGAATGGGAATCCTCGTGCATACAAGGCGGCGGTGCGCCGCGCTCCACTTCAATCTATCCGTTTTTGCTTCGGACACTAGCCGTTCGGCAAGCCGGGGATCTCCACCACCGGCCGCACTTCGACGGTCCCTTTTCTGGCCCCCGGTATGCGGCCGGCGATGGCAATCGCCTCGTTGAGATCCTTGGCCTCGACCAGAAAATAACCGCCGAGCTGCTCGCGCGTCTCCGCGAAAGGGCCGTCGGTCACCAACCGTTTTCCCTCGCGAACGCGAACGCTGGTCGCCGTGGCCACCGGCTGCAACGGATTGGCCGCCAGATACTGCCCCCGCGAGTTGAGCTCGTGCGTTAGCTCCGTGGATTCGGCGTAACATGCCTCGCGTTCGGCGTCCGTCCAGGCATTTTCATCCGCGTAAATCAGCAGCATGTATTTCATTGGGCCTTGTTGACTAACTCCACTCGAACTGTGGGAGTCCGAGTTGGGTGAAATGATTGAG
>CAZHIV010000461.1:0-9041 GCA_964532675.1 uncultured Planctomycetaceae bacterium | reverse complement strand
GGCGCCCTCCATGGTCACTTCGTTGGCGGGGACTTCAAACTGGTTCTTTACTCGCATGGCAAGAAATCCTTTGATTGTAACCGCTGATGAACGCTGATGAACGCTGATAAGAGGCTGATAACGGCGATTCACAAGGATGTTGCACAGGCAGAATGTTCATTTTATTTCATGTTAATCTGCGTGCATCTGCGATTATCTGCGGTTAAGTTCTTTGTGCGGCGTTGCCAGTAGTCGTCGGTGCCGATGGCGGCGAAGGTGCAGGCGGCCAACAGCGCGAGCTCCGTCATGAGGGCCGCTTCGCCGTGTCGGCTCATCCACGCCATGAGCGGGTGTTCCAGGCTGGCCGTCGCCGTTGTGTCATGCGCATCGCGGTCGCGGAAGGCCATCACGCCGTAGGCGGTCGCAGTGATTGCGAACGCGATGCCGGCGGCGAGCAGCAGGGCGTAAAACGGGTTGGCGAATTTGTTCGAGCGTTTCATCGTGAGCTAATTATAGCAAAATGCGGCGTGACGGCGGCAGGGGGATCGGAGTACGATCAAGGGTTCGACGCACGACGTTTTATCGCGTAGTAAGGTATTGAGCGTGAGCCAGGGCCGAATCGAACTGCGTGGCGTGGCGGTGAACAACCTGCGCCACGTCGATTTGGATTTGCCGCACCACCGGCTGATCGCGTTTTGCGGCGCCAGTGGCAGCGGCAAGACGAGCATGGCCCTCGACACGCTGTATGCCGAGGGGCAGCGGCGGTACATCGAAAGCTTCTCGGCCTACACGCGGCAATTTCTGGAGCAGCTCGACAAGCCGCAGGCCGAGCGGATCGAGGGCCTCCCGCCCGCGATCGCGGTGACGCACAAAAATCCCAGCCGGTCGAACCGGGCGACTGTCGGGACGACGACCGAGGTCAACGATTATCTGAGCCTGCTGTTCGCGCGCGTGGGGGAGGTGATTTGCTACCGCTGCGGCCGGCCGGTGCGGCGCGACACGCCGCAAAGCGCCGCGGAGGCGCTGGGCGAATTGCCGGCGGGCCGGCGGATCATGGTCGGCTTCGAGGCCGGCGTTCCGGAGGGGGAGCCAATTGAAGGATGGCTGGTGCAATTGGCGGAGTCGGGTTATGTGCGGGCGGTGGTGAGCGAACCCTCCCCTAGCCCCTCCCTAAAAGGGAGGGGGACTTTCGTCGACATCGCGCCAGCTCTGGCGTCGCGGCTCAAGGCGGGCGAACGGCTGACGGTCGTTGTCGATCGGTTGAAGACCGGCGAGGTTTCGCCGGGGCGGCTAAGGGATTCGTTGGAGGGGGCGTTTGAGGCGGGGCATGGGGCGGCGGTGGTGTGGGTGGAGGAGGGTGAGGCGAGGGGCGCTAAGCCGCAAGCGGCGGAAGCGGCAGGCGCGGCGGGAGCGGCGGGAGCGGTGGTGGAGATTGGTGGGCGCACGTGGCGGCGGTGGGCGTTTAGCGCGGCGTTGCGGTGCGACGTGTGTGGGATCGACTATCCGGAGCCGGAGCCGCAGTTGTTCAACTTCAACCGGCCGCTGGGCGCCTGCCCGGAGTGCGAAGGGTTCGGCAACATCGTGGCGACCGACATGAGCCGCGTCGTGCCGGATCCGGCGAAGTCGATTCGCGAGGGGGCGATCGCGCCCTGGAACTCGCCGTCGTACGCGCACGAGCTGGAGGAGCTCGTCGCGCTGGCGGACGATTACGGTTTGCCGGTCGACGTGCCGTATGCCGAGCTGACCGATGCGCAGCGGCGGCTGGTTGTGGAAGGCGTGGCGGAGCGGAACTTCGGCGGGCTGAACGGCTTCTTCCGCTGGCTCGAGCGGCGCAAGTACAAGATGCACCTGCGGGTGTTTTTGAGCCGCTGGCGGTCGTATTTGCCGTGCCCCGCGTGCGGCGGAGCGCGGCTGCGGCCCGAGGCGCTGGCCGTGCGGGTCGCGGACCAAAGTTTTGCCGACATCTCGCGGACGAAAATCCGCGACGCGCTGCGGTTCTTCGCGGAGCTGCAACTGGCCGAGTGGCGGCAGCGGATTGCCCGGCCGCTGGTAGAGGATGTGCGCTCGCGGCTGGCGTATCTGGCGGACGTCGGCGTCGGCTACCTGTCCCTCGACCGGCCGCTGCGGACGCTCAGCGGCGGCGAGGCCCAGCGGGTCGCGCTTACCGCGACGCTGGGCTCCACGCTGGTCGACATGCTGTACGTGCTCGACGAGCCGTCGGTGGGATTGCATCCGGCCGACGTGGCGTCGTTGCAGCGCGCCGTTCGCGCGCTCGAAGGGCGCGGCAACACGGTGATCGTCGTCGAGCACGAGGAGGAGTTCATCCGCCAGGCCGATCGAGTGGTCGAGTTCGGCCCCGCCGCGGGAAACGACGGAGGGCAGGTGGTTTTTCAAGGCACGCCGGCCGAATTGATGGCGTGCAAGGAAAGCCGCACGGGCGATTGGCTGGCCGGCCGGCGGCAACTGGGGACCGGCGCCCGGCGCACGACGGCCCAGGGCTGGATCAAGCTGCGCGGCGCGCGGGGCAACAACCTGCAGAACGTCACCGTGGAGTTTCCGCTCGGCGTGTTGTGCCTGGTGACGGGCGTCAGCGGGGCCGGCAAGAGCACGCTCGTCGACCGCACGCTCTACCCGGCGCTCGCGCGGCGACTGAAAAAAGAAAGCGACACGGCGGGACCCGCTGTCGCGGGCACCCCGCCCGAGCCGCTGGAATATGACGACGTGCTGGGCACGGGCCAGATCGAGAGCGCGGTGCTCATCGACCAGAGCCCGATCGGCCGCTCGCCCCGTTCGAACCCGGCGACGTACTTGAAGGCGTTCGACCCGATCCGCGCGTTGTTTGCCGAGCAGAGCGAAGCGCGGACCAGGGGGCTGGCCGCGAGCCACTTCAGCTTCAACGTCGAAGGGGGGCGGTGCGACACGTGCCGCGGCGACGGCTACCTGGCGATCGACATGCAGTTCATGGCCGACGTGTACATGCGGTGCCCGGATTGCCACGGCCGCCGCTACCGCAAGCAAGTCCTCGAAGTGAAATACCGCGGGCGCGATATCGCGGAGGTGCTGGAGCTGACGGCCCGCGAGGCGTTCACGTTTTTCCGCGGCCAGCGCAAGGTGCAGGCCAAGCTGAAGCACTTGCTCGACGTGGGGCTCGACTACGTGCGGCTCGGCCAGCCGGCGACGACGCTTTCCGGCGGCGAGGCGCAGCGGCTGAAGCTGGCGGCCCACCTGGCCGCCCGGCGGCGCGGCCGCACGCTGTTTCTGCTGGACGAGCCGACCACGGGCCTGCACTTCTCCGACATTGTACAATTGGTGGACTGCTTCGACGCGCTGTTGGAAGTGGGCCATTCGCTGGTGGTCGTGGAACATAACCTGCAACTGATGAAAGCGGCCGACTGGCTGATCGACCTGGGGCCGGGCGCCGCGGACGAAGGGGGCCGCGTCGTGGCCACCGGCACGCCGGAGGAAGTGGCGGAGTGCGCGGAGTCGGCGACGGGCCGCGTTTTGGCCGAGGCGTTTGCGCGCGATAAGGCATTCGCGAAGGAGTGAACCACGACGACACGACGAGCACGACGCAATTACACTTCCACGTCGTGCCCGCCGTGTCGTCGTGGTTTTAAAACAAAAGATTGCGACCACAATGACGGCAGAGATTGAGATTTCGGTGGGCGATGTGAACGATGTGGAAGCCCGCGTGTATGCGCGTTACGTCGGCGTGGAAGCAGAAGGTGTTGTACTGACGGGGACGCTACGGGGGCCCTACTGCGAGGGCTCGCGGACGCTGCCGGCCCGGATCGAGTTTCGCGACGCCGGCCAGCCGGGCCTGATCGAGGCGCTGGTCCCCGATCCGTGTACGTGGTCGCCGGAGTTGCCGCACGTATATCATGTCGATGTCAAAGCGCGTAACGGCGAGCGGGTCGTTGCGGCATATCATGGCGAGATCGGACTGCGACGTGCCGCCGATAAAATCGTGCGCTAGGTTTGTCCGCAGATTGCGCAGATAAGCGCAGATGCTGTATTTCATCTGCGCTTATCTGCGACATCTGCGGACAAAATGGTACTTCATCAATCGATGGATAGAAGCTTTCCAAATCGTTACGATCGCCAGGCGCGGTTTGCGCCGTTTGGCGAGGCGGGGCAGCGGCGGCTGGCGGATAGCAAGGCGCTGGTGTGCGGGTGCGGGGCGTTGGGTTCGGTGGTTGCCGAGACGCTGGTGCGGGCAGGCGTCGGGCTGGTGCGGATCGTGGACCGCGACTTCCTGGAGCTCAACAACCTGCAGCGGCAGGTGCTGTACGACGAAGAGGACGTGGCCGGCGGGTTGCCGAAGGCCATTGCCGCGGCCAACAAGCTGCGGCGGATCAACTCGCAGATCGAGATCGAGCCCGTCGTGGCCGACGTAACGTTTCGCAACATCGCCCAGCTGGCCGGCGACGTGGATGTGATCGTCGATGGGACGGACAATTTCGCCGTGCGGTTCCTGGTCAACGACTTCGCGGTGAAGCATGGCAAGCCGTGGGTTTATGGCGGGGCGATTGGGGCCGAGGGGCAGACGATGACGATTCTGCCCGGCGACTCAGCCTGCCTGGCGTGCCTGATGGCCGACGCGCCGCCGCCGGGCACCACGCCAAGCTGCGACACGGCCGGAATCCTGGCGCCGATCGTGGGCGTGATCGCGTCGATCGAGGCGGCCGAGGCGCTGAAGATTTTGAGCGGCCATCGCGACGCAATCAGCCGGCGGCTTACGATTGTGGACCTGTGGGAGAACCAAATCCGCCAGGTGGATGTGTCTCGCCTGCGCGACAGCGGCGACTGCCGCGTGTGCCGGCACGGCGAGTATGCGTGGCTTTCGGGCGAGCGGGGCGACTCGTCGGCCGTGCTTTGCGGCCGCAACGCCGTGCAGCTCAGCCCGCCGCATCGGACGAGCGTTTCGCTCGAAGACCTGGCGGCGCGGCTGGCCGGCATCGGCCGCGTCGAGCGGAATGCGTTTCTGCTGCGGCTCACCGTCGACGGTTACGTGCTCACCGTGTTTCCCGACGGGCGCACGATCGTCGGCGGGACGAACGACATCGCGGCGGCCCGCACCGTGCATGCACGCTACATCGGGGCCTGATAGCGGTGCGGGCGCCAGCAGGGAGGATGGCAAGTTGTGCGGGCAGCTCGTGGGAGTCTGCATTTTCGCCGCCGGCATGTCCGATTCAACCCGCAGACCCAGTTTCTCAGGATGCCGCGGCGCGAAAGCGCGCCGCCGCAGCCGGCTTTTCTCCAAGCGTCGCATCGCGCGCCATAAGGGCGCGGCAGAACGCGGCGCGCACTCTTCCAGCAAAGCATGGCCACGGTTGAATCAACGCGCGCGACGATGCGGCAAGCGGCACCGACGGGCGGCCCGCCGCCGCTTGTTGGGCGGCTAGGGCCGTGGCAGTTGGTGCGGCTGCTGGTGGAGGGCAGCTTCACGCGAGTGTACCTGGCCCGCCCGGCGGACGGGCCGGAGAACCAGGCCGCCGGCTACGTGGTGAAGGTCCTGCGCAACCAATGGTGGCGCGATCCGCAGGCGATCGAAATGCAGCGCCGCGAGGCCTGGGTGGGCACGAAGGTGTCGCATCCGAGCCTGCTGCCGGTGCTGTCGGCCAGCGTGCAGGAGCCGCCGTTTTACGTCGTTACGCCAAAAGTCGACGGGATGCCGCTGTCGCAACTTATATTGCAGGAGGAACGGCTGAGCGTGCCGCTGGCCCTGTGGATCGCGCGGCAGGTGGCCGACGGGCTCGATGCGCTGTTCGCGGCCGCCGGCATGATCCACACCGACGTGAAGCCGGCCAACATCCTGGTGTCGCCGACGGGCCATGCCACGTTGATCGATTTCGGTTTCGTGCAAACGCCGGCCGAGGCCAGCCAGTGGGCGACGCGGCCGCTGGCCGGCACGCTGGCCTACATCGCGCCGGAGATGGTCACATCCGCGCTGGCCGCCGGACCGCGGAGCGACATCTACAGCCTCGGCGTGTCGCTGTACGAAATGCTCACCGGCCGCCGGCCGTGGGACAGCGACGACCCGGCCGAGCTGGCCACGCTGCACCGCGAAGCCAGGCCGGCCGACCTCCGCGCGCTGCGGCCGGACGTGCCCGAGCCGGTCGCCGACCTGGTGCACTCGATGCTGGCCAAAGACGCGCTCCGCCGGCCCGGCTCCGCGCGCGAATTGTCGACGCGGCTCGTGCGGCTGGAGATCGACAGCTTCTCGCAGCGGTGAATTGTTCGAGAATCCGCCAGCGGCGGAGCCGCGACATCGCTTAGCCGTGGGTGTCAACCCACGGAACGGTGACGTTCAAGTGCGAGAAGCCGCGCAGCGGCGGCATAGTGCCCGGAATCGCTCGCGGACGTTGGAAATATGTCACCGCTGCGCGGTTTTCGTGTTTTGATGAGCGCCTTCTCCGTGGGCTTACGCCCACGGCTAAGCGCTGGCGCCGCTTCGCGGCTGCCACCAATTTCGCCCCGCGCACAATTGCTTCGTCACCACCGCCGCTGCGCGGCTGAATTGCTTCGTCACCACGTCGGCCGCACGCCGCGGTAGCTCCAGTCGAGGAGCTCCATGGGGTGGACGACGGCGAGCTGCTCGTTTTGCTGGCGGGCCTCGCGGGCGATTTGCAGGGCGCAGCCGGCGTTGGAAGTGATGGCCACGCGCGCCGCCGTGCCGCGGATGTTTTCCAGCTTGCGGCGGCTGAGGCGGGCCGACATCTCCGGCTGCGTGAGGTTGTACGTGCCGGCGGCGCCGCAGCAGAGCTCCGACTCGGGTAGCTCGCGGACTTCCAAACCGGGGATTTGCGCCAGCAGGCGGCGCGGGGCGTCGTAGATTTTTTGGGCGTGCAGCAGGTGGCAGGCGTCGTGGTACGTGGCGACGGCGGGGATTTCTCCCTCGGGCTGCACGAGGCCGAGCTGATCCAGGAACTCGTTCACGTCGCGGACCTTGGCCGACCAGGCGGAGCGCTCGGCTTGCCGCTCATCCTGCCAGTGGTGTCCGTAGTCTTTGAGCATCGAGCCGCAGCCGGCGATGTTGTTGACGATGGCGTCGAACCGCTCGTGCGGGAAGGCGGCCAGGTTCTGGTCGGCGAAGGCCTCGGCCGGCTCGCTCGAGCCGGCGTGGAAATGGATCGCGCCGCAGCACGCTTGGGAGCGGGGCACGTGCACGTCGCAGCCGTTCTGCTGCAGGACGCGCGCGGTGGCCCAGTTCACGTGGCGGAACATTGCATCGCCGATGCAGCCGGCGAACAGGGCCACGGTCGCCCGGCGGCGGCCGACGGCGGGCAGAAACTCCGGCAGCGGCCCTTCGTTGCGCCGCGGCGGCGGCAGCATGTCGACCATGCGGCGCAACTGGGCGGGCAAGAGGCGCGTGAGCCGGGCGGCTTCGAGCAGCTTCAACAAGCCGGTCCGCTGCGCGATGCGCGCCGGCAACAGCGCGCGGCGGAGCTTCGCCGAATAGGGAAAGAGGCCGAACAGAATGTAGCGGTGGAACCAGTCGTCGCGGCGCGGCTCGTCGGTCGCGGAATCCATCGCCACGCGAAACGGCTCGATGAGCTTGCCGTACTGCACGCCTGAGGGGCAGGCCGTTTCGCAGGCGCGGCAATCGAGGCACAGCTCGAGATGACCGCGTACGCGGTCGTTCAGCTCCAGCCGCCCGTCGGTGACGCCGCGCATCAGGTAGATGCGGCCGCGGGGGCTCTCGTTCTCGTCGCCCGTCTCGACGTACGTCGGGCAGGCGGCCGTGCACAGGCCGCAGTTGACGCAGTCGAGCAGCAGCTCGTAGTCGAGCGCGGCGCCGGGGTTGGGCGGTGCATTCAAGTTGGTGCGAAGTTCAGCCACGAATAACTAACCACAGAGACACAGAGAGCACGGAGAAGAACTGCATAAGTGAAGTATAAGAGTCCGAACGTACAAGCATCAATGTGTCGGAAGAGTCTTGCACTTGTGCACGAGCTCGAATTGCTTGTCCTCCGTGTCCTCTGTGTCTCTGTGGTGAATCCTATTTATCAGAAGATGAATCGGCCGGGGTTGAGGATGTTGCGGGGGTCGAATTGTCGTTTGACTCGCTCCATGAGTACGATCGCCTCGGTGCGGCCGCCCCAGACGAAGTGCGGGGTGAGGCCTTCCAATTTGCTCGAGACGACGACGAGGCTGCCGCCGAGGCGGGAGGCGGCCGGGCGCAGCTTGCCGCCGAGGACGGGGCTCAGGTCGGCGTGGTCGAACTTCGAAAAGCGGGCCACGATAATCCCTTTGCCGGCGTGCGCTTGAATCGTACAGCCGGGATCGAATGAGACAAGCTCGGCGATCGTCCGCGTGACGGCGCTGGGCGGCACGGCGATTTTGATCACCAGCGGGGCGTTGTCGTTCTCATCCCCCGCGCTGCGGTCGCTGAATTCGACCTGGCGGCTCCACAGGGCGTCGGCTTCCGCAGGTTCCAATCGGCGGACATCGGCGCCGCCGCCGGACCAGAGCTCGTATTGCGCCTGTTCGGCGAGCGACGCGACATCGGGCTCGGAGCCTTCGAGGCGAACGACCAGCGCTGCGCTGGGATTGCGGATTTCGGATTGCGGATTTCGGATTGCGTCGGCGAGGTTCCATGCGGCGCCCACCAATAAATCAATGGCGACGGGCGGGGCCGGCAGGTTGACGAGTCGGCCGAGGATCGCATCCGCGGCGGATAGATCGGGGCATGCGGCGGCGATGGCGGCGGCGGCCTCGGGCTTCGGTTTCACTTTGAGGGCGAGCTGCGTGATGACGCCGAGCGAGCCGAGGGAGCCGGTGAGGAGCTTGCAGAAGTCGTATCCGGCGACGTTCTTCACCACCCGGCCGCCGCCCTGAAACGCGACGCCGCGGCCGTCGACGGCGTGGATGCCGATCACGTAGTCGCGCACGGTGCCGTGGCCGTAGCGGCGGGGGCCGTTCCAGTTGGTGGCCACGACGCCGCCCAGCGTGGCTTCGGCGGCGCGGGGCACGTCGATCGGCAGGTGCTGACCTTCGGCGGCGAGCGTGGCGGCAAGCTCCGCCATCCGCACGCCGGCTTCGACGAGGATCGTCATGTC
>CAZHIV010000460.1:0-7196 GCA_964532675.1 uncultured Planctomycetaceae bacterium | reverse complement strand
AGCGTCGAGAGCTTTCGCGACTATTTCCGCCAGCTCACCGAGTTCGAGCCGAAGCGCGCCGGGCAGTTCGGCATCCAGCACTTCACCTGGCTGTGCATCAACGCCAAGGAGGCGGAGAACGTTTCGCTGGCACGCGACGTGATTGCGATGATTCCAGAGTTCCTCGATCGTCCCGGCGTATTGGGAATCGGCGAGATCGGGCTGAACAAGAACACGCGCAACGAAGCCACCGTGTTCCTCGAGCACGTAGACCTGGCGATGGAGACGGACGAGCAGATCCTTATCCACACGCCGCACTTGGAGGATAAGTATCAGGGAACGCGGATGATCCTCGACATGCTGACGGGCGACGGGCGGATTAACCGCGACCGCGTGCTGGTCGATCATGTGGAGGAACACACGGTGCGGCCGGTGCTGGATGAGGGTTTCTGGGCCGGGATGACCCTGTACCCGGTGTCGAAATGTACGCCGGCGCGGGCCGCGGATATGGTGGAGATCTACGGTCCGGAGCGGCTCTTGGTGAACTCGGCCGGCGATTGGGGCCCGTCGAAGCCGACGGCGGTGCCGGATTTTATCCTGGAAATGCGTCGCCGCGGCCACCCGGAGAGCCTCATCCGCCGCGTCGTCTACGAGAACCCGCTGGCATTTTTCGGCCAGAGCCGCAACTTCGTGTTCAACCCGCCGGATGTGGCGGAGCACGCGGGGGTGTGAGCTTGGAACCGACTCACTCACGCGTACATTAACTTGCCTCGTGGCTCCGGAATTGGCCGTCCCAAGTCGCGTGCAGTTTCAATCCATTCGGAGATCACCGTTTCGGCGTTGGCCAAGGCTTCTTGGTAGGTCGCTCCATCGGCCGCACAGCCTGGCAATTCGGGAACTTCCGCGATAAATGCCTGGTCATCCTTGCTCCAATAGATGATGATTTCGTAACGGATGCTTGGATTCATGATCTTCTTCCTGTTCTCCCGGATTCAGTACTCACGACTGGTCCGCAAGCCGGTAAACAACGATTATTCTTCGAGCTTGTTTCACCTGATACGCCTTGGCTTTTCCGCCTCTTGGCTGCAGATTAAGAATCTCTGCAATATCATCACGAGTAAAAATGTGGTGATCGCCGCGGATGCGCTCGGCGAACCTTAAATGCCGCAGCAAGCCACACAAATCATTGAAATCGATATTGTTGTCGGATGTTCCTCGAAGGACCCGTTCCAACGTTTTCTCGATTCTTCCCACAATTGTAGTTTAATACGGCAACGTGCTGGTCACCAGACTGCGTCCGGCAACCCGACGCTACTGCCTCTGTAAGAATGAAATGAGCTTTGTAAGTCGTGCAATGCTGTCACAACGTGTGCAGATCTGGCTTGCCGTCATGGCTGGTCTGCCGAGGATAGGATTGGCGGGACTGGGCAAGATATTTGGGCCGATTCACTCCCCACGGGGCTTGCTGCCGGCCATCCAGCACCAGTCAATTCCCGAGAAGCCTCCATTCGCTCGCCTTTGGCATCAAATTCGCTCGCAGGGACCGGCAAGCAGCGGCGGCAGCGACTTGATTGTTGACGTCGCGAAATGGATTTTCGTCAGATTGTCCCAAGGAAAGGGAGACGCAAAATGTTTAGTCCTGTAATTATTGCCTGTGGCGCCCTGTTTCTGTATTTCGTTCTGGACAACGTACCGGCGACACAGACGTAGTTATTTGAGGGTGTCGGGGAATTAATCTTCTGTAGGGAACGCCCTCTGTGGCGTTCCGCGGTATGGGTTGGGTCGACGGAACGGCACAGAGGCCGTTCCCTACAGGTAGAATTCCCGGACACCCTCCGTTAATTCGAGCTACTTCGCGGCAATACTCTCGGAAGCCGGTGGCATCGCGCCGCTTGTGGCGTGCGCAATTCACCGGTAGCGACGCGCTCACTCGATCGCGAACTGTTTGAGGACGATCTCCGCCACGTCGACGTCGGGCAGCGAGCCGCCCAGGAACACGCCGGGTTCGGAGGTGAGCAGCACGCCGCGTTGAGACGGGTCCCTGGCGGGCGCGCCGTGGGAACCTCGCACGAGCTTGGCGTTGAGCGGAATGCTCTTGGTGCGACCATCGAGAAAGAGCTCGACGGGATCGTAGCCCGGCTTGCGGTGGATATCGACGGTGCGGGCGTAGCGCGGGGCGCGGGCGTCCTCTTCCCACCAGTAATAGGCCT
Organism: uncultured Planctomycetaceae bacterium; assembly: GCA_964532675.1. GTDB lineage: Bacteria > Planctomycetota > Planctomycetia > Pirellulales > Lacipirellulaceae > JABDGM01. The sequence goes on along the minus strand of CAZHIV010000460.1, from coordinate 5,007 downwards.
GCCAGCTATTGGGCTCGGAAACCAGCACGACGTCGCCCGTGCGTGGGTGATTGAGCTTGAACTCGGCGATCGCTTCGCCGGTAAGGGCGGCGGCAATCCCGGGCTGCTTGGCGAATAGCCGCGCGATGCGCTTGATCATCTTCTCATCGGAATCCTGCACAAAGATATGCGAGCACTGATGGTCGGCTAGCGCAAACGCTTTGCTGGCGGCGAAATCGAGGAGCTCGCCGTCTTCCGTCTCGGTAACTTTCAACAGCCCGGCCTCGCGCAGCACGCGGTTCGGATAGGCGACGTCGCCGACGGGCGTGATGACGTATTCGCAGGCAGCGATCCATAGCGGCGGCTCGGTGTAGGCGCGCTCGAAGCCTTCGATGAGCTTTGCCAACTCATCGTCGAGCTCGGTAACCGCCTGTCGTGCCGCCTTGCTTTCCGGGCCGCTCTTTTGAGCCGCGTAGTCGAGGTGCGGCAGGTAGACGTAGAAGAAGTTCGGTCGATATTTCTCGGCGGCTTGCACGGCGGATGCGACGATCCACGCTGTCGATTGGATACCGGCGAGGGGACCCCAAAAGTGCTGCAGCGGAAAGTCGCCGAGCTGCCCCTTGAGCTCGTCGTAGAACGTCTCCGGGCGGGTAAAACACCAGGGCGATTCGCTGCCATCGGCGTTGTGCACCGGCGCCGGAGTGCAGATGAAGTCGGCGCCGCAGCCTTTGCTGTGGAGCGGAAACCAGGCGGCGGAAGTGAGCGAGCGGTCGCGGTCGTGGAGTATGTCCCAGATCTGAGGCCGCTGGATGCAGTCGTTCCAGGCAGTCCACATTTCGACGCGCCGCTGGTCGCGCCAGTAGAAACCGTTGGACACGACGCCGTGTTCGCGCGGCGGCCGGCCAGTCGTCATGTTGGCCTGCACCGGGCAAGTGACGGCGGGAAAGCTGGGCACCAGGATGGCGTGGCCGCCGCCGGCAAAAAGCCGCGACAAATTCGGCATGTGGGCCAAATCGCGGGCGCGCAGGTTGGGAATGGAAAGCAGCGCGACGTATCGTGACATGCTGTTCGTTGATAAGTGGCTAGGGGTTAGTCGTTAGTCGTGAAGGTGGTTTTCCTTAAGTAGCTGGCTCAACGGCCACAACTAACTACTATCCACTAACAACTAACTTCGATGGATGGCGGCCTGAATGAGCGGCAGCAGGTAATTATACGCGCGCCGCGCTGCCGAGGGCCCCTCGCGGCTGTGCCGGCTGAGTTCCACGCCCAGCAATCCAGGATACCCGATTTTGGCCAGCGCCGCGATGACCGGCGGAAAATCGATCTCTCCCTCACCGAACATCAGGTGCTCGTGGACGCCGGCGCGGCTGTCGTCGAGGTGGACGTTGGCCAGGCGGTCGCGCCGTTGCTCAATCTGCTGGGCAAGGGGCAGCTCGCCCTGGCAATGTAGGTGGCCTATATCGATTGTCAGGCGCAGCCGATCGGTATCGACGCGCCGGGCGGACAACTCCCCCAGCAGGTCGTCGTAGCGAGACAGCGTGTCGACGAGCATTTCCGGCTCCGGCTCGAATGCCAGCACGACGCCTTGACGCTCGGCGTATTCCAACACGTCGGCCAGCCCGCCGACCAAGCGGGAAATTGCCTCCCGCTCCCCTGCCCCGTCGCAGACAACGCCCGACCACAGCGATACGCAAAGGGCGTTCAGCCGGGCGGCCGTATCAATTGCTCGGTGGAGGAAATCGACCCGGCGCGCCCGGCCGGCGGGGTCGGCGGTGACGAGCGTCGGCTCGTGCTTGATGCGCGGATTGAGCAGGTACCGCGCTCCAGTTTCGATGACACAGGCCATTTCGTGCTCGGCCAACAGCTCGGCGACCGTGTCGAGCTGCACCGCAGCGCGCTCGTCGTACGGATTGAGCGCGGCGTGGTCGAGCGTGATCGCGACGCCGCGGTAACCGATTTCGGCCAGCAGTCCGATGGCGTCGACCAACTCATGATGCGCGAGCCCGTTCGTGTTGTAACCGAGGAGCATGATTAGAACCACAGGTGGACGTCGCTCGTGCTCAAGTTTGATCGACGCGGGCCACGACAACCTGCCATTCGTCCTCCACACCGAGTTGCTTGGCGAATCTGCCAATATACTCCCGGTCGACAAAGTCGCCGCTTATCCGGAGGATCCCAGCAATGTCGCGGAGGTGCTTATCCGAGCCACCTTCAGACTCTCCCCAAATGCCGCTTGCAAAGGAACCGACGAGGGCATAGCGGATGCCGAGTCGTTCCAGGATTTGCACCGCGAGCTCAAGAAGATCGGTCTGTTCCACCGCACACTCGCCTTCTGACCTCGGCTTGGACCTGCGGTTCGTCCCAATCGGGATGTTGGTAGCGAACTCCGGCGGCGGCGAGCACTCGCGCCGTGCGATTGGCGGCCGCGATCATTTGGACCCGCTCGGCCGCAGATTTCTTGCGCAGCACTGCGGCGATCTGTTCGTCGATTACCTCGATTTTGTTGGGATCGAGTGGCCGCCGCATGCTTTCGCCCCGTCGCGTGTAGTGAAATTATTCCCAATTATCATAGTAGCCGACCAGGTGCAGCTTCAACGGGCGCACGGGGGTCTGAAGCCGGCGGAAAGGCGAAACGAGCCCGGGTATCCATGTTGCCACAAGGTTATTTGGCAACCCGTTGCAGCACTTCGGCGAGCTGCTCGTCGTCGATCACCGGCACGATGGAAAGCTCCATGAGGTCGCCCCAGTGATGGGCGAATGCTGCCAGGGCCTTGGGGTCGCTGCTTTCCAAGAGCACGTAGCCGCCGCTGAAGTCGGCGCGGGTCCAGCGCTCGACTAGCTTCGCTCCGGGCGGCGGCAAACCGCCGGTCACCTTGAACCGGGCAATGCCTTCGTTGCGCGTCTTGGGATCGGGCTTCCAGGCAAACGTGACCATGAATCGCATACCGCGCTCCTTTCAGTCCCTGGAATATCTCATTTGTCCCTCGGTAAATCAATCCTCCACGAAGGGTCTAAGTGGGTCAGCTTCGGCGAATATTGTAGAAATAACGGTACTTGACGCCGCGGCGCCGCGGGCCGCGACGAGCGGTTAGCACGGCACCAAATAACATGAGTAGCACGGCTGCAGGTTCTGGAACCGATGACGATTGCCAGGCGGGATCGCCAGCGGCCTCGTCGTACGTGCTCGGATCATTGGGATTCGTGCCCGGCCGCAAGGACTTGATGCTGGCAGCTAAAGACAAGCGCATTCGCCGTAAAGGGACTAAAGCCGACATCTCACGCATGCCGGTCTGACGACAACGCCGCATCACGGCCAAATCGTGACGCTTGGTTCACATGCCGCTGATCGCGACGAATTTCGCAGCGAGCCGGGTCTTGCTACCGCGGCAATTTACCATGACGAGGGCGATAGCTGCCAGAACGAGCGCCTGCGTGGCCGGCTCTGGTACGACGGCAACTGCAAACGCGTCGACCCACAAGTCGTGTCCCTCGGCAATCACGGATGCGGCGCCGGTCGCCCCGTCGAACGAGCGCAGTGAGGGAAACTCGAACACGGCTCCGCCCCCGACGTCCAGCACCACAATATCGCCCGTCGAGGGATCGGCGTCCAAATCGATCGGGTTGTACCAGAGGCCGGGACCGGTGGCGATCTCCGACCGGTCGCCGGTCGTCCCGTCGAAACGCAGCAGGCCGTGTGGTTGGCCAGCTATCGCTCCACCTAAATCGATGACGATGGCATCACCATTTCGGTCGGCCGTGATCCGCGTCGCGTCGTGCCACAGGTCAAAACCTTCGGCCACGATCGAAGCATTGCCGGTCTGGCCATCGAATCGCCGCACGGCCGGCTCATTGGCGATGATTGCGCCGCCAAGGTCCAATACGAAGATGTCCCCGGTCGTTGGGTCGGCCACGAGGTCGACCGCCTGGTACCACAAGCCCTGACCGGAGGCGATGACCGAGCGGTCGCCCGTCTGGCCATCGAATCGCAACAAGGCCGGCTCCAAGAATACGGCGCCGCCGCCATCGTCGAGCACGATAATGTCGCCATGGCGGTCCACGGTGACGGCCAGCGGATCGACCCACAAATCAAAACCGCTCGTTACTTCGGATCGCGCGCCCGTCTGCCCGTCGAATCGCCACAGCGTCGGCGGCGTCACAACCGCTACGCCGCCGAGATCGAGCACGATCACGTCGCCGGTCGTGCGATCGGCGGCCATGTCCAGCGGATCGATCCAGATGCCTTGCCCGCTCGCGAGCGTGGATTGGTCGCCGGTGGTGCTGAGAAATTTGTGAATTGTCGGCGGGTCTGCGGCAGTTGCTCCACCTTGATCGCCGACGAAGTCAATCGCGGCCAGCGCCGAGCCGGCAGCTGCCGCTACCGAGAATGAAATGAGCATAGCCAAAGCGATGCGAATCGATTTCATCGGGACAGCCTCCGACCATCGGCACGATGGGGTACGAATGATCAAGTGCGGAAAAGAGACGACAGATTGACAGGGTACCCCCGCACGCGCCCTATAGCAAGCAAATTCGGTTAGCGTTTGCGATGGCGGGAGAGCCCAGCGACCCAAAGAGACGCGCGCAATAAAAAACCCGGCGGTGAGGAGGCTAACCCTCACGCCGGGTTTCTCTATTCAATCTGGTAAGCTCGCTCGTCGGACCGCGGGGATGAACCCCGCGGCTCGCTGCGATCCAATTTTTGTCGTTGCCAGGACTGCCCCACATGACCGTCGTTGCACCCGCCGGGATAAACCCGGCGGCTCGCGGACGGCTTAAGGAAATAATCCTTAGAAAGGAGGTGATCCAGCCGCAGGTTCCCCTACGGCTACCTTGTTACGACTTAGTCCCAATCGCGGAATTGGCTCTAGGCGTCTGCCTCCCCTTGCGGGGTTAGCGCGACGACATTAAGCCCCTCCCACTTTCGTGGCTTGACGGGCGGTGTGTACAAGGCTCAGGAACACATTCACCGCGGTATGCTGACCCGCGATTACTAGCGATTCCGGCTTCATGCAGGCGGGTTGCAGCCTG
>CAZHIV010000459.1:0-3811 GCA_964532675.1 uncultured Planctomycetaceae bacterium | reverse complement strand
GATTGAGACAATGCCGACACTCCAAGACAAGACCGACGTCCTCGATACGCTGCTCGCCGAGCGGATTCTGCTCCTCGACGGCGCGATGGGCACCCAGGTGCAGGCGCTGGGGCTCGATGAGCGGGGTGTGCGCGGCGAGCGGTTTGCCGGGCATCACAAGGACCTCAAGAATTTCGCCGATATCCTTTGCCTCACGCACCCGGATCAGGTGACGGAGATTCATCGCCGCTATCTGGCCGCGGGGGCCGATATCGTCGAGACCAACACGTTCGGCGCCAGTCCGATCGGCATGGAGGAGTTCGAGCTGCCGGTCGAGCTGGTGCGCGAGATCAACGCGGCGGCCGTCGCCTGCGCTCGCCGGGCCTGCGACGAGCTCGGCGATCGCACGCCCGACCGGCCGCGATTCGTCGCCGGCTCGATCGGCCCCACCACGAAGCAGACCGCCATCAGCACGAAGGTCGAGGACGCCAGCTACCGCGGCGTGACGTTCGACCAGATGGCCGAGTCGTACTATCAGCAGGTGGCCGCGCTCGTCGAGGCGGGCTGCGACATCCTGATGCCCGAGACGGTCATCGACACGCTCAATTTGAAGGCGTGCCTGTTCGCGATCGCCCGCTACTTCGACGAGCGCGGCGTTCGCGTTCCAGTGATGATCTCGGGCACGTTCGACAAGGGCGGCGCGACGTTCGTCTCCGGCCAGGAGGTCGAGGCCTTCTGGAACGCGGTCGCCCACTTTCCGATGCTCTCGGTCGGCATGAACTGCGCGCTGGGGCCCGAGCTGATGCGGCCGCATCTGGAAACGCTGCAGCAGGTGTCGTCGCGCTGGATCAGTTGCCACCCCAACGCCGGATTGCCGAACGAGATGGGCCAGTACGACCTGGGCCCGGCCGACATGGCCCGCATGATCGGCGAATTCGCCGAGCGCGGCTGGGTGAACATCGTGGGCGGCTGCTGCGGCACGACGCCCGAACACATCGCCGCCATGAACGAGGCAGTGCGCGGCATCAAGCCGCATCAGCCGAGCGCGGTGGAACCGTGGCTGCGCCTCAGCGGCACGCGGCCGCTCACGGTGCGCGGGGACCGTCCCCTTTTTTTGCCGACAAGCAATGCCTCTCCCCAAGACGCCGTTGAAGAAAAGGGGGCTGTCCCCCTTGCTGGAAACTTCCTGATGATCGGCGAGCGCACCAACGTCACCGGCTCGCGCAAGTTCGCGCGGCTCATCAAGGAGGAGCAGTACGAGGAGGGCGTCGAGATTGCCCGCGGCCAGGTCCTGGGCGGCGCGAACGTGATCGACGTCAACATGGACGAAGCCCTCCTCGACGGCGAGGCCGTGATGACCCGGTTCCTGCGCCTCATCGCGGGCGAGCACGACGTGGCCGCCGTGCCCACGATGGTCGACAGCAGCAAGTGGTCGGTCATCGAGGCGGGTCTCAAGTCGCTGCAAGGCAAGCCGATTGTCAACTCGATCAGCCTCAAGGACGGCGAGGAGGAGTTTCTGCGCCGGGCCCAGCTCTGCCGCTGGTACGGCGCGGCGGTCGTCGTGATGGCGTTTGACGAAAAGGGGCAGGCCGTCGAGGTCGACGACAAGGTCCGCATCTGCCGCCGCGCGTACAATCTGCTCACCGAGAGGATCGGCTTCCCGCCCCAGGACATCATTTTCGATCCCAACATCCTCACCGTGGCCACGGGCATCGAGGAGCACAACAACTACGCGGTGGACTTCATCGAGTCGATCCCGCGGATCAAGGCCGAATGCCCCGGCGCGCACATTTCCGGCGGCGTGTCGAACGTTTCGTTCTCGTTCCGCGGCAACGACGCCGTGCGCGAGGCGATTCACGCCGTGTTCCTCTACCACGCGATTGGCGCCGGGCTCGACATGGGCATCGTCAACGCCGGCCAGCTTGCCGTGTACGAAGACATCGAGCCGCACCTCAAGGAGCTGGTCGAGGACGTGATCCTCAATCGCCGCCCCGATGCGACCGAGCGGCTCGTCGAATACGCCGAAACAGTCAAAGGGCAGGGCGGCGCCGCTGCCGCGGCCGACGAGGCCTGGCGCAAGGAGCCGGTCGAGGAACGGCTCAAGCACGCCATCCTCAAGGGCGTCGTGAAATACGTCGACGACGACGCCAAGGAAGCGCGGCAAAAATACCCTTCCTGCCTGGCGATCATCGAAGGCCCGCTGATGGACGGCATGAGCGTGGTGGGCGACCTGTTCGGCGCCGGCAAGATGTTCCTGCCGCAGGTGGTGAAAAGTGCCCGCGTAATGAAGAAGGCCGTGGCCTATTTAACCCCCTACATGGAAGCCGAAAAAGCCGCGAGCGGCTTAGCGCAACAAGCCCGCGCCAAAATCCTCCTCGCCACCGTGAAGGGCGACGTCCACGACATCGGCAAGAACATCGTCGGGGTGGTGCTGGGCTGCAACAATTTCCAGGTGATCGACCTGGGCGTGATGGTGCCGTGCGAGACAATCCTGGACCGCGCCCGCGCCGATGGCGTCGACATCATCGGCCTGTCGGGCTTGATCACGCCGAGCCTCGATGAAATGGTGCACGTGGGCCGCGAAATGCAGCGGACCGGTCTGCGGCTGCCGCTGTTGATCGGCGGCGCGACGACCAGCGCCAAGCACACGGCCGTGAAGATCGCGCCGACCTACTCGAACGAAGTGATCCACGTGCTCGACGCATCGCGCTCGGTCGGCGTGGTGGAAAAGCTGATCAACCCGGACGCGCGCGAAAAACTCGACGCCGACAACCGCACCCTCCAGAAGCAACTCGTCGCCTCGTACGAGAAGCGGCAGGACGTAAAGCTCGTGCCGTACGCTGAGGCGTATCAGCGCCGGTTCAAAACGGATTGGGCGTCGGTCGATATTCCGAAGCCGGAATTCACGGGCACGCGCGTGCTCACCGACGTGCCGCTGGACACGCTGCGCCGGTACATCGACTGGTCGCCGTTCTTCTTGACGTGGGAGCTCAAGGGCAAGTACCCGCGGATACTCGAGGACCCGCAGCTCGGCGAGCCGGCTCGCAAACTGTTCGATGATGCGCAGGAGCTGCTCGAACGTATCATCGACGAGCGGCTGCTCGCGGCCCGCGGCGTATTCGGCTTCTGGCCGGCGGCCAGCCAGGGCGACGACATCATCGTATACAGCGACGAATCGCGCCGCGACGAGCGGTGCCGGTTCCACGCCCTGCGGCAGCAATGGGGACGCAAGGGACAGAGCGCGTTCTACTCGCTGGCCGACTTCATCGCGCCGGTCGATAGCGGCCGCCACGATTATCTCGGCACGTTCGCGGTCACGACCGGCATCGGCTGCGACGAGCTGGCCACAGCGTACGACCGTCAGCACGACGACTACAATTCGATCATGGCCAAAGCGCTGGCCGACCGGCTGGCCGAGGCGTTCGCCGAATACTTGCACGCCGAAGCCCGCCGCGCGTGGGGCTACGGCCGCGGCGAGAAACTCACCAGTGACGAGCTGATCGCCGAAAAGTACCGCGGCATCCGCCCCGCGCCCGGCTACCCGGCCCAGCCCGATCACACCGAAAAACACACGCTGTTCGACCTGCTCGACGCCGAGCGCTCTACCGGCATCCGGCTCACCGAAAGCTTCGCGATGCACCCGGCCGCGAGCGTCTCCGGCCTGTACTTCGCCCATCCCGAATCGCGCTACTTCGCGGTCGACCGCATCACCCGCGACCAGGCGGAGGACTACGCCCGCCGCAAAGGCATGAGCGTGACCGAAATCGAACGCTGGCTCGCGCCGAATCTCAGTTACGAGCCCTCTTGACTCTCCAGTCGCTGGAGGCCGTAT
>CAZHIV010000458.1:0-14208 GCA_964532675.1 uncultured Planctomycetaceae bacterium | reverse complement strand
GCTGGCGACCGAGCACGGCATCATCTCGCCCTACACGTCGTTCCTGGAGGATGAAACAAGCGACGTGCGCGAGGTGGCCCAGAATCGCGGGCGGGCACTTCGCGAAGTCGAAGGGCTCGAAGCGGAATCCGGCCGGTTCGCCTTCTCACAGCGAGGTGAGAAACTGGCCCTGCAAACCGCGACTCGCACGCCGACCGCGGCGCCCAGCGGCGGCTACGGCGGCGCCGCGGCACCGGTCGAATTAAAGGCGGCCGGCGGCGGATACTTCGGCGGCAACGTCCGCTACTACGACGCGGCCGGTGACCGAAATGTGGCCGCCGTCAACGTCCGCCAAATCGGCCGCAAGACGTTCTTTCAGCGCGGCCAGCGGCTCGTCGATTCCACCGTCACCGAAGAACAGGAGAAGAAAGCCCAACAGGTCGAACGCTACAGCCGCGAGTATTTCGACCTCGTCGAGCGGCACGGCAAGCACGTCGCCCAGTATCTGGCGCTCGACGAGCCGGTCGTGATCAACCTCGGCGGCGAAACGTACGAGTGGTGAAGTGGTCCATGGGACGTGGCTGCACTTAGCGTCGGCGGCTACGCCGAATGTGCTATATTCGGTGTAGCCGCCGACGCAAAGGAACGCCCTGTGGCAACACCGATCGTAACCCGCGAGCAGTCGCGCGACATTGATCGTCGCGCGATCGAGGCGTACGGCATCTCCGGCCTCGTGCTCATGGAAAATGCCGGTCGCGGGTGCGTCGACGTGCTCGAACGACTCGGCATCGACGGGCCGGTCGACATCCTCTGCGGCAAGGGCAACAACGCGGGCGACGGCTTCGTGATCGCCCGGCACCTGGAGATTCGCGGCTACGACTGCCGAGTTTTCCTGCTGGGCCCGGCCGAGGAGTTGCGCGGCGACGCCGCAGCGAACTTCGCAATCCTGCGGAAGACGAGCATCCCAATCGTGGAGCAACCGAACGACTTCGACGAACACGCCCGCGACGCCGCATGGCTCGTCGACGCCCTGCTCGGCACCGGGGCCCAAGGCGAGCCGCGGCCGCCGTTCGACGCGGCCATCGATTGGATCAACCGGCGGCCCGCGAAGACGCAAGCGCTGGCCGTCGACGTCCCCAGCGGCCTCGACTGCGACACGGGCCAACCGGCCGTGCACACGGTCCGTGCCGATCACACCTGCACCTTCGCCGCGATGAAAATCGGCTTCACGCAGCCCGCCGCCAAGCCGTTCACCGGCACGATCCACGTCTGCGATATCGGCGTGCCGCCGCGGCTAATTGATGCTAATTGTCGGTAGCGTGTCGGAAGGCGACACCTGGGAGCACTCCTCGCAAGCTATCCGCAGCTCAAGCGCGAAGATATTACAAGTGGCGCTGCTGTAGGCCGCGGCGGTCGTCAATCGCTTCGAACGACCCCGTTGCGAGGCAATCCATGCACCGAATGGCGCACAAACGAGCATCATCAGCAAGGCCACGATCAGCGCCGCGATTACCGATCCAAACGACATCTCATTTGCTGTCAATGCGCCCTGATGCTCCAATGCATCGAGCGATTCGATCAATTGCTGATTCGCGCGATTCAATCGGTCAAGTGTTTCCCGGTTCATGAAAGCACCTCGCCGTCGCGGCTCATTTGGTCACCAGAAACGGGTTGACGATCTTCAGCCCGTCGATCTCGTCGTAGCTGCTGAAGTCTTCGGAATAGAGCGTCTCGGCACCCGCTTCGAGGCACGCGGCGATGAGCAGGGAATCCCAGAACGAGAGGCTGTAGCGGGCCATCAGGCTCGCTGATCTCTCGTACACGGTCCATTTTGGCAAGGACGTCGTCCAAACGTGCCGAAGATCATCAACGTCCGTTCTTGCATCGTCCGGCGTGTAACCTTGCGGCAGAAGCTTCCGCGATGCGGCCACGTACTCACAGGCAACCTGCCAAAGAAGCAAGCCGTCCTCTATTGTATCGATCAGTTCTTTTGCGGCAGTTTTCTTGTTACGCTCACGGTCGTCATGCACGTAAATCAGGACGTTCGTATCAACCGCGTTCATGGAGCTGGTCCCGCGTAAGCTTGGGTGCGTCGGCAGGAAGCGGAGCGTTGCTCATTCGCTCCAAGAGCTGCTTCTTGATCCTCGCTCGCTTGGCAGGGTCCGGCTCTAGCGGAGGAGTGATATCTGCACCATTGCGAACGCGCACTTCCACCTCTGTCTCTTCAGGCAGGGAACAGGGAACGACGGGTACAAAAGCCCCGTTCCTGTATACGGCACGAAGGATATCCGGCATTGCTGAACTCCTTGGAATTAAGATGCCTTTCATTATATCCACAGAGCAGCTTACGCATTGAGCTTCACGCTCGGGTCGTCCGCCACGTTCACCCACACGTGGACGTGCGGCGCGCCGCGGTAGTGCCAGACGAACGACGGGCCCTCCAGCCGCCAGATGTCCCAGACGCCGTCTTTGCCGATGTCGTTCTGGGAATAGTAGGCCAGATGGCAGGCGTCGAGGCCGCCTTGTGTTTCCAGGCAGTGCGTGACCTCGTCTCGGTCGCTCTGGCGGTAGGGCTCGATGAGCATCGCCATGACTTTTTGGAGGTGCTCTTTTTGATCGCTGGAGAGCTCCGCGACGGGGATGCCCTGGAACTCTCCGCCCTTGCCTTCGAAGCCGATCGCCGATTCCCGCGGCAGGCCCTTGCGCAGTAGTGCCTGCTTCTGCTGCTTGCCGTCGAGCATTTGATACAGCTCGTTGGCCGCGACCGCTTGTGGCCAGAAAACGTTGCCCCGATGGTTCGGGCCCTCGTTGAAGCCCTCGGCGGCGTGGCCGTAGAAGATGGGGCCGCCAAGCGCCACGTGGTCGGCCGTGTTGCCGTCGCAGCGGATCGTCATGTGCCGGCCGGTCATCACGAACTGGAACTTCTCGCTGCCCGGCTCGCCGAAGATGGCGATGCTGTTCTGCTCGCCGTAGCCGCCCGCGTCGTCGTCGAGTTGCTTGTCGATCCGCTCGTGCCACTCCGGGCTGATGATGCCTTCATAGATGCCCCGGATCATGGCCTGCTGGTCCTTCGTGTAGAAATCCTCGTTGATGTAGTAATCGGTCACGTCCCAGTTCGCCGAGATGCGGGTCCGCAACAGGCCGCGATCGGGGTCACGATGGTCCCAGGCGAAGCAAATCGTCTCCCGCTGTTTGGGCGAGAGCGTCTCGTAGAGCACCTTTACAAGCGACTCCGGCGTCACGCTGAGACCCGTGGCACCGGCAGCCTTCGCCTGTGCCCATACCCTGCCCGCGGGCAGGATGCCGCCCAGCGCGCTGGCGCCGAGGACCACGCCGGCGCTCGTGGTCAGGAACTCCCGCCGCTTGATCCGCGGCGCGTCGCCCTCCGAATCCTGGCAGCACTGGCAAACGACGTTTTTCGGTTGAGATTGCTTTACGGTCTGTCTTGTAACGCGCGATTCCATGACGGCTCCTTACTTCCCACTCGAACACTTCCACCCGATACGAACAAACCAACGTCGGGCGTGAGTCCCTATTAGAGCGAAACCGCAGCCAGTTTGCAAAGTTCCGGCGCAAGGTGCGGTTTTATCGTCTCGGCTGGCACTTTGGACAAAAATACGTCGAACGCTGAGATTGAACGACGTGGGCAACCGGCGTGCCGCACCGGGGGCACGGCTTGCCCCCGCGGTCGTACACGCGGTGATGGTTCTGGTAGCCGCCCGCCTGGTTGAGGGCGGTGCGATACGTGCCGTCGCCGAGCGTTGAGCCTTCATACCGGATGGCCGATTCGAGCACGGCATGCGTCGCCTCGGCGAGCGACTGCCACTGGGCGCGGGTAATCTTGTCGCATCGCCGCGCGGGGTGGATGCGAGCCGCGTGCAGAATCTCGGACGCGTACAGGTTCCCAATGCCGGCGACCGCCCGCTGGTCGAGCAGCGCCACTTTCACCGCCCGCTTGCTGCGGCCGAGCCGCTCGCGGAGCGTTGGGCCCTCGACAGTGAGGGCGTCCGGGCCGATTTTGTCGGGGCCGAACGCCGCACTAAACTCGCCGGGCGAAAACAGGCGAACACTTCCCAGCCCGCGGCGGTCCCAATACAAGAGCTCGCGACGGCCGCGACCGGCAAGCCGGCAGCGGAATCGCAGGTGCTCGACCGTCGGCGGCTCGGCCACCAACACCAGGCCGGTCATCCGCGGCTCAAGCACGATGGCATCACCCGAATCCAGCCGCACCACCACGCGCTTGCCGACCCGGCCAACGTCGCGAATGACGCGACCCACCGCGCGGCGGCGAAACCGGTCGATCCGCGGCGCGACGACAATCGGCCGCCGGCCGCAGGCCACCCGCTCGACATCCGCAATCCGCGAACCGACAAGGTCCGCAATACCGCGGCGCATCGTTTCGACTTCAGGAAGCTCGGGCATGTATTCACCACAGAGTACACGGAGGACACGGAGAAAATAAATAGGCTGCCGTAATAAGATACTAATGCCTCGTGGGACTAGCCCCATTCCGCTTTCCTTGGAAATGACCTGTCAGCATAGACAATCCATTATCTGCAATCGATTGTCGGCTGCGATCATTTTTTTATCTCCGTGTCCTCCGTGTACTCTGTGGTGAAATCCCTCCGGACTTGATTCTGATGGAGTTGCAGTCGAGAATCAACGCAGGAGTATTTCATTGATGAATAGCACACGGGTTACGGCGCAGGTTCCGGATTCGGCCGGGCGGTTCGGCGAGTTTGGCGGGCGGTATGTGCCGGAGACGCTTGTCCGCGCGCTCGATGAGCTGGCGGCCGAGTACGACAAGGCCTGTCAGGATGCCGCGTTTCAAACCGAATTGGCATCGCTGCTCGCGCATTACGTGGGCCGGCCGTCGCCGCTGTACCATGCCCGCCGGCTCAGTGAACAATGCGGCGGGGCGCAGATCTGGCTCAAGCGCGAGGACCTCAACCACACCGGCGCCCACAAGATCAACAACACGGTCGGGCAAGGGCTCTTGACGCTGCGGATGGACAAGCGGCGAGTGATCGCCGAAACCGGCGCCGGGCAGCACGGCGTCGCCACCGCGACCGCCTGCGCCCATTTCGGCCTGGAATGCGTCGTCTACATGGGCGAAGAGGACATTCGCCGGCAGGCGCCCAACGTCTTCAGCATGAAGCTGCTCGGCGCCGAGGTGCGCCCGGTCTCCAGCGGCTCCCGCACGCTTCGCGACGCGATCAATGAAGCCATGCGCGACTGGATGGCCAGCGTCGACACGACGCACTACATCCTCGGCTCGGTCGTGGGCCCGCATCCTTTCCCCCGAATCGTGCGCGATTTCCAGTCGGTCATCGGCCGCGAAACGATCGAGCAATGCCGCGCGTCAGTGGGCCGCTTGCCCGATACGGTTGTCGCCTGTGTCGGTGGCGGCAGCAACGCGGCCGGCATGTTTTATCCATTCGTCGAGCACGAGGGGGTGGCCCTGGTGGGCGTCGAAGCCGGCGGTCGCAGCACGAAGCCCGGCGACCATGCCGCCCCGCTCAGCCATGGCCGGCCCGGCGTGCTCCACGGCAGCTACAGCTACGTGATGCAGGACGACGACGGCCAGACGCAGGGCGTCCACTCGATGTCAGCTGGCCTCGATTATCCGGGCGTCGGTCCGGAGCACAGCTATTGGAAGGACAGCGGCCGCGTCCGCTACACCAACTGCCTCGACAGCGACGCTCTCGCCGCGTTCGACTCGCTGGCCAGAAGCGAAGGCATCCTCGCGGCCTTGGAAAGCTCCCACGCCGTCGCCAAGGCCATGGAGCTCGCCCGCGATAAACCCAAGGACCACACGATCGTCGTCTGCCTCTCCGGCCGCGGCGACAAGGACGCCGCAGAAATCGCGCGGCTGAAGGAAAGCCGGTGATGCGCGCGATGCGAGTTCTGAGTCAGCTCATCGTCAAGTCGGTCAAGCAGATGCTCCATTCACATCCACGTCGCTCGTGACAACTTCGGCCATATTTCGATAGGCAATGAAACGTGCAATGCCCTCGTCGTCAAATACGATACAAGTGGGGCTGTGCGACACCGCACGAATTGCAAACGGCGTGTCAACGTGGATGACCGTGCCGTTGTTAAGGCGAATTTCTAGCGGCTGGAACGGAGCACGGTTCAACAAGTCCAGCATTTGCGTCGCGTTCATACACAATCCTTTTCGAGCCGTCAGGCGTGGCCTGGCTCTCGTAGCTATTGTAGATTAGATACCGAAGCAAAGCAATTCGCACGTTCGTGTCCAACGCGCGCAGTTTCGATGGATATCCAATCCCTTTTCCAGGCCCTCCGCCGCGAGAAGCGCAAAGCCCTGATGCCCTTTGTGACGGCGGGCGATCCGGATTTGACCTTCACGGCCGAGGTGCTGAAGGAGCTGGTCGGCCGCGGGTGCCACTTGTGCGAGGTGGGCATCCCGTACAGCGATCCGATCGCGGACGGGCCGGTGATTCAGGCGTCCTACACCCGCGCCCTGGAGCACAAGATCAAGCTGGCCGACATCCTGGCGATGCTGGGCGACGTGGCGCCGACGCTCGCCGCGCCGCTGGTGACGATGGTCAGCTACGCGATCGTCTATCGGTACGGCCTGGAGAAATACATCGATGAAGTCGGCGACCGCGGACTGGCGGGCCTCATCGTCCCCGACTTGCCCGTGGAGGAATCGGCCCAACTGGCCGGCATCTGCCGCCGCCGCGACGTGAGCCTCATTCAGCTCGTGACACCGACGACCCCGCGCGATCGGGCCGTGCGCATCGCCGAAACATCCACCGGATTCCTTTACTACGTGTCGGTGGCCGGCATCACGGGCGAGCGGACCGCCCTGCCGACCGAGCTGGTCGATAACGTCGGTTGGTTGCGATCTCAGACCGACCTGCCGATCTGCATCGGCTTCGGCATCAGCCAACCCGAGCACGTGAAGCTGCTCGCCCCGGTCGCCGACGGCCTGATCGTCGGCTCGGCTATCGTGCGGCGCATCGCGGCGGCCGCCCAGCAGCCGCGCGACAAGGTGCTGCGCGAAGTGGGCGACTACGTGGCAGCGCTGCTGGCGGCAATGTCGAATGACGAATGACGAGTAGCAATTTCAAAACTCCCCCTCTCCCCCTCGGAGAGGGCCGGGGTGAGGGCGAAAAACGAGTAACCAATGCACCCTCACCCTGCCCTCTCCCAAAGGGAGAGGGTTTTGAAGCTGGTGCGAATGTCGAATGACGAATGTCGAATGACGAATCACGAATGACGAACCGAACGGCTTCTTCGGCATTCGTCATTCGGGCTTCGTCATTCGTCATTCCTTCTCCGGGTTCGCCGCCGGCGGCGGTTCGACGTCGAAGTCGATCCACTTCATGGCCCGGCGGAACGGCTCGATGCGCAGCATCACCTCGCCGTTTTGAAATAGCCGCACCGTGCCCGTCGATTCGCTGACCGTGATGGCCACGGCGGCGGTGGCCCGCGTGATCTCGGCCGCCGCCCAGTGGCGGGCGCCGAAGCCCTTTGGCAGCGACAGATCGGTCGACCGCGGCGCGTTGAGCTGCTGCGCCCCGGCGACCACGTGCCCGTCGGAAGAGACAATAAACGCCCCGTCGAGCTGCGCGACCTCTTTCACGCCTTCGCGAACCTTGCCGTCCGTCAGGTTCCGTTCCGCGCGGCTGTAGCCGCGCAGCGGGTCGAAACC
The DNA here is from genome assembly GCA_964532675.1 of uncultured Planctomycetaceae bacterium. Taxonomy (GTDB): domain Bacteria; phylum Planctomycetota; class Planctomycetia; order Pirellulales; family Lacipirellulaceae; genus JABDGM01. The sequence goes on along the minus strand of CAZHIV010000458.1, from coordinate 6,548 downwards.
CATCGGCCGGCAGTAGCTGAGCACCTTGCGATGATCGCCGACGACAAACAGCGAGCCGACCGGCTTGCCCTCGCGCCCCTCGCGGCCAACGTCGACGGCCAGGTCGACGACCGTCTTGAGCGTCTCCAGCGGAATGCGGGTCTTGAGCTGCCGCAGGTCGCGGACCGTCAACTGGCCCAAGTGCTCGCCCAGCCGGATGATGCTGAGCGAATCGATGACCGTCGGCTCGAAGCCACTGTAGACCGCCACGACGGTGGCGCCGGCCGGCAGCAGCTCGTCGGCCACCGCCTCCAACAGCGCCTGCGTGAGCCGCTCGTACACCGGGGTTTCCGAAGACATGTTCAGCAGGATCGTGTCGAAATCCTCGTCGGTGGCCCCTTCCAGCGTCGTTTCGGTGTCGCCGGCCAGGATGACGGAGTGCTCGCCCGTGCATTCGCGGAGCCGGGTCCAGTCGGTCGGCCGCTCCATCAAGAAGAGCACTGCCTCGGCGTCGTGAATTTTGGCCAGCCGATCGGCCAGTTCGCAAAAGGCCTGCAACTGGTCGGTGAATTTGCGCGGTACGGCCATGGCCTGCGATCGTCGGTCGGTGCGAACGTGGAAACGCGACGGTGGCAATGTAATCCGAGGCGCGCCGCAATTCAATGCGGAAACGCTGCCTGGATGCCGCCTCGCCTACCCACAAGAATACGGCGCAAAACCGGACGGGGCGCCAGCAGCGCGTCGGACGGTTCGTCGCGGCGGGTGCCGTCCCCAGTTCGTCCGTTGCTACCGGCGGAACGAATTACTCGGGTACGTCACCGAAGCGGGCCGTGGATTGGGCCGATACACCACGTCGTAGTTCTCGTCGTCGAACGGCTGAAACACCCGCTCATCGTACAACAGCAGCGCGTGGGTCGCGTGGCACATGGGGCCCACTTCCCACTCGTGGTTGTACTTCGAGTACATCAGGTTCGCGAGATAGCTGACGGCCCGCACGGTCGGCTCGCGCCGCAGCTCCTCGTCGCTGAGCGAGTAGCACAGCCATTCCAGGATATGGCCCGTCGTCTTGATGCGACGATTGATGTCCGACTCGTCGCCGCGGCCCCGAAACCAGAGGGTGCTCAGGCTGCCGTCGCGATTCTGCAGGCGAAACGCATACTGGTGGTACTTCTCAACGAACTTCGCGGCCCGGGCGTATTCGCCATCCAGCGGCTCGCCGCGGCGCAGGCGGGTTTTCACCGCGAGGCTCAGGCCCGACAATCGATGCGTCCCGCCGCACGCCGCCCCGCGGATGGGCTGCGACAATTCCTCGCGAATCAGCCGCGGTATATCCCACTCCTGGCCCTGGTCGTTCACCCACCGCTCGTTCGAATCGAGATAGTACTGCAGGGCGATGAGCTTGAAGGTCAATTCCGATTTCGGGTAGCAGGTTTGCTTCTCCGCCTCGATCAGGTCGCGGATCGTGTACTCTCGCTTGCCGACGCGAATCGGGTAATCGGACGAGACCCGGCATTGAGCAAGCATGGCCAGAAATTGCCCCAAGTGGCCCTGCAGGCCGACGCCGTACTTCGCCCGCAGCTCGCCCTTGTGGTTCACGTGCAGCAGCATCTGCCCTTTGCAGGGCTTGTTGTAACAAAGCCAGCCGACGGCCGTGATCGGCTCGCCCCGCGGCCCGCCCTGCCGGACGCGGCTATGAACGCCGTATGCCAGCATGCCGTGCATCACTTCCCACGGGTCGTGCTGGCCGCTGTTGAGCAGCTTCTTGTAATAGCCCTTGAGCACGCTGCGAACCCGCGACCGCAGCTGGACAAGCTCCGGCGTCAACGGCGGCGGCGGTTCGACCGTCGGCAGCGACCGCGCTGGCGAGACATTCGTTTCTCGCTCCGCCGCCCGATCGGCCGATTGGTTCTTCCGCTGCAAATCAAACGACTCTTCCACGGCCGCTCCGGCGGCCGCGCTCGAGCTGACGTCGCCCAACCGCTCGGAGAACGACTTCCCTTCCACGTCGGCGGTGGCGGTTTCCGGCTCGTCCGCGATTTCTTCCATTGGCTGGCCGGAATGCCGCTCCTCGTCGTCGACCCGCGCCGTACGCGTCTCTGCCGACCGCCCGATCATCGGTGGCTGCCAAGGCTCCTCGAGCGGCGCGAAAACCGGCCCCGGCGAACGCCACCCCTCGATTCCATCGGGCCGAACGGCGAACCGAGACGGCGAACCGCCCTCGTCGGCACCGTCAACCTGCTCGCTCGTCGCCCGCAGTTCCTCGCTCCTCGCTCCTCGCTCCTCGCCCCCCGTTCCCCACTTCCTGCTGATCAAGGGCGACCGCCCCTGTTCCAGCACGTGATGCAGGATCGTCTGCTGCTCCAGGCCGGTCGAGCCCCTGGCGATCGCCCCCGGCAGGCTCACGGCCCAGCCGGAGTCCACTTTGTCGTTTCGCTGCCTCGTCGACGCCGCGCGGGGCGGGGCCGTCGCCGTGCTGGCCGTCGCCGGCTGCTCGGCGTCGTTTTCTGCCGTGAGCACGAGACACGCCAGGATCGCCGTCACCACGACGACCGCCAGCGCGACTCGCCCCCTGGCGACAAACCGCCGTCGTCTCAACATTGGGCAAACGCGCGTAACCATACGTGCGGTGTGGTCCGCGAAAGCGGACGCGATTCGAGGAGAGTCTGCCGCGGCGCGCTGACGCCGACGGCGTTACGATAAGGTCCGGCATTGGGTGCGGAGGCGGCGGATAGAACCTGCGGGGAAATCCCGCCGCTTGCACTTCGTGCAAAGCACCCTCGATGCCTGCTATGTGTATCGGGCCGCGGCCGGTCGAAGTTAAACCGCTTGGCCCGACTTTGCCGTGTGCGCCTAAGCGCAGAAAACCTGGCGAAGATATGCGGGCAAAAAGATTCCGGCCAAAGGGGGCACCGCTGCTAGCAGCAAGGGATTCAGGCTTCAGACCATCTAACCCTTCCGGGAATTAGAGAAATGTCTGAATCTGTAGGGAACGCCCTCCGCGGCGTTCCGCGTTATCTGTAGGAAACGCCCTCCGCGGCGTTCCGCGTTATCGATTTGGCGCGGCACGCTGGCGCACGGAACGGGGCGGGATTCCAGTCCTGTAGGGAACGCCCTCCGCGGCGTTCCGCGTTATCGATTTAGCGCGGCACGCTGGCGCACGGAACGGGGCGGAGCCCGTTCCCTACAGGTTTAAATCCCGAACGGCTTCACACTGGCGTTTAAAACGGCGAGACGCGCCGCAATCGCTCGGCCAGTGATGGCGTTTGGGGCGCGAGGGGTGTGCCGCCGGTGGCCGCCGTCCGCCAGGCTTCCACGTCGCCGCCGTAGTCCTCGCCGGTGATCGCTTTCAGCGATTGCACGCCCACGTACTGCAGCGCCGGATCGCGGTCGTCCAGCGCGATCACCAGGGCCTGAATCGACTCGGGCGAATCGATGCTCCCCAGCGCTTCCGCGGCCGCCAGGCGCACGTCGATGTCCTTTTCGTTGCGCAGCACGTTCGCCAGGGTGGCCACGGAGGCCGCTTCGCCCCGCACCCCCAGCGCCCGGCAGCAGGCCACGCGCACGGCCCGGTCCTCGTCGGCCAGACCGGCCTCCAGAACCTGCTGCGCCATCGGCGTGCGGAACTCAGCGATCGCGCGGACCACCGCTCTTCGCACCAACGGATCGGGCTCGACCTGCATTTGCCGCGCCAGCTGGTCGGTGATTTCCCGTTGCTCCGGCGAATCGACGCCGGTGGAGCGCATGGCGAACTGTTCGACGGCATCGACGCGCAGGGCCGGCGTGTTGAACGTCGTCCGCTCCCGTTCGGGAAACGGCCACACCTGCGGCCACGGCACCGACTGACAGCCGGCAAGCGCGAGCATGCCCAGTGCAAAGGGACCCAAGGATTTGGTGAATAGCTGCTGCATGGCGAAAGCGGGTCGCGGCAAATTGACGAGGCACGGCGGCGGGCCGCTAGGCGGCGGGCCGCCGGACGAGTTGCGGACTGTAGCAAACCCCCGCGGCCAGCGCCTACGCCGGAATCCGCCCTGTAGCCGGGGTCTCTGACCTCGGCCGTTCGCGCCGCCCCTGCCCTTTCCGCAGCCACCTCAATCGGAGTTGTGCCAGCATTGAAGGCAACCGAAGCAGCAGGCCCGGCACAATCGGCGCGATCGGCTCTTCGCCCCCCTGCCGGATTTTGTGACGTATGGTTGTGTGGTTTGAATCTCCGCGCCGTACTTGGGGCAGCTTCTTCAATGCGCGGGGCCGGTCGGCCGCTTTGGCCGCATCCGCCGGCGCGCGCAGCGCAGCTACCCCGCACGAGAGCTTAAACTCACCGGGGAAAGTTTCCATGAACGCCACCAACCGCGACCCGTCCGCCGCCTCCCGCTGGCCGACGCTGCTGTGCATCGACGACGATCCGCAAATCTGCGAGGCGATCGGGCTTCGCCTGCGCGAATACGAAGTAGACGTTCTCTGCGGATACCACGGCACGCACGGTTTTTGGCTGGCCATGACGGATCGGCCCGACCTGATCATTACCGACATGCGCTTGCCGCAGGGCGAGGGCGATTACGTCGTCGAGTGCCTGCGCAATAATTCCGACACCCGCGGCATTCCGATCATCGTGCTAACAGGTCAGCGCGGACCCGAGATCGACGAGAAGTTCCGCCGCCTCGACGTGCAGGCCTTCTTCACGAAGCCGGTTTCCTTTGAACAACTTTTGGCGGTTATCGAGCAACACATACCACTCCGCCCGCGTACGGCGGAAGTGGAAATGGCATGAATCAATTGGTGAGTAAGTGACGGTGTCCGGGAATAAATTTTCTGTAGGGAACGCCCTCTGTGGCGTTCCGCGTTGTGTGTTGGATCGACGGAACGGCACAGAGGCCGTTCCCACCAGGTAACGGCAAACCACATGGGGCAAAACGGTGGCGAGCAATCAACTTCACGTGCTTTTGGTGGAAGACTCTCCCGACGACGCACTCTTCACGCGCCGGGCGCTGGCGGCCTGCGCCAACCCGGGCTATCAGATCGATCAGGCCGCGTCGCTCAGCGAGGCGGCGGAGCGTCTGCGGGCGGCGTCGTACGACGTGGTGCTGCTGGATCTCGGCCTGCCCGAGTCGGTAGGCATCGAGACGGTCGCGCAATTCCACGCCCGCTGCTGCGATCCGCCGCCGCTCATCGTGCTCACCGGCTTGGACGACCAGCGGGCGGCGCTGGAGACGCTCGACAAGGGCGCGCAGGATTACGCCGTGAAGGGCGACATCCGCCCCGACACGCTCTCCCGCGCCATTCGCTACGCGATGCAGCGACACCAGATGCTGGGCCAGTTGCAGGCCGCCAACGAGCTGCTGAAGGCTAAAAACGAACGGCTGGCCGAGCTCTACGACACGGCCCAACAGTTCGTCGACAACGTGTCGCACGAATTCCGCACGCCGCTCACGGTGATCCGCGAGTTCACCTCGATCGTGCGGGACGGCTGCGACGGGCCCGTCACGCCGAAGCAGGTCGAGCATCTCGAAAAGGTGCTCCACCGCACCGACGACCTCGCCCTGATGGTCGACGACATGCTGGACATCAGCAAGCTGGAAGCCGGTCTGCTGGGCGTCTGGCGTCGCCCCTGCCGCATCGCCGACCTCGTTTCCAACGTGGCCGGGTCGCTCAAAAAACGGGCCCAGTCGAAGCGGATCGCCCTCACCACCGAATTGCCCGACGACCTGCCCCTCGTGTTCTGCGACGAGGAAAAGGCGCAACGGGTCCTCATCAACCTCACCGTGAACGCGATCAAGTTCACGCCGGACAGCGGTCGCGTTGCCATCTGGGCCCGACCGGCGGAAGACAGAACCGAGATCACGATCGGCGTTACGGATTCCGGCCCCGGCATCAGCCGCGAAAACCTGGAAATCATCTTCGAGCGCTTCCAGCAACTGGAAACCAACCTGCGAGCCAGCACCAAAGGCTTCGGCCTGGGGCTGAACATCGCCAAGGAGCTGGTCGGCCTGAACCTGGGACAAATGCGCGTCGAAAGTGAAATTGGAAAAGGCAGCACGTTTTCCTTCACGCTGCCCACGAACGACCGCATGAATATCTTTGAGCGTTACGCCAACCGCGTTAACGCATTGGCCGAAGCCTCGCCCGCTCTGTCGTTCATCCTGGTTTCGATTGACCTCGACGAGAGTCACAATGCGGCGCCGGTCGTGGATGAGTATCTCCAGCGATCGGTGCGGGCCCACGACTTGGTCATCGAGACAAGTCCGCAATCATGGCTCATCACGGCCGCCTGCCCCGAGGTGGAAGTCAGCGGGCTGAGCGAGCGCCTCGATGAAGGCTGGCGCGCGTATGCTCGCAACTGTCCCCGCGGCCAGCTGCCGGCGCTGAAAATTTCCCACTGCTGCACCCACGCGTTTGCTGCCGGCGTAGAGCAACTCAGAGCCGCTTTTCGTGGCTTGCTCGAAAGTCGCGCATCGAGCTCGGCCGGCGGCCGGACGGTGCTCGTCGTGGATGACGACCAGGAGGTGAACTCCTGCTTGGGCGTTCGCTTGCAGGCGGCCGGCTACGACGTGCTCTCCGCATTCGACGGCGACCAA